>CAJWSQ010000023.1 GCA_913045895.1 uncultured Flavobacteriales bacterium
TGCAATAGCAACCCCCTGTGCTCTACCTAACTTGAGCATACTTTGCACGTTCTTTCCAAAGAATGGTGCCTCAATAGCCATCTCATCGGGATGATGTTTGTCTATCAATTCTAAAGTTTGTTCAAATATTCGTCTGAGTTTGGCTGGATGTGTTTCAATCTTTTGGAGTTTAATAACACCCATATCAATTAATTGAGGAGTAGATTTCTCAATTTTGATCATTCCATACCCCATAATTGTCGTTCCGGGATCAATTCCCATGATGATGCGCTCCGATTCCAAAAAATCTATTTTTTTTGATAAGTGTTCCAGACAAAGAAAAGGAAATACAATAAGATATTAACCTGGGTGATTAAAGCTTTCTTCATCACAGGTGCTTTGTTCTTTATCTATAAAACGATACAGCAAGACTGGAGCGCTATTCAAGCTTACTTTGTAGAAGTCTTCTCTAGTCAAACTTCACTTTGGTTGGTTTCCATTGCCATTTTAGGAGTTCCACTTAATTGGGGTTTAGAAACGGTAAAATGGCACCGAATCATTCAACACATAGAACCACTCCCCTTCAAAAAATCTATGCAAGCAACACTAACCGGTTTAACAGTTTCATTGATTACACCCAACCGTACAGGTGAGTTTGCTGGCAGAATGCTTTACGTAAAGCCAGAAAACCGCTTTCAAGGTGCATTTGTGTCAGTAATTTGTTCCATCGGTCAACTAAGTATTACGGTACTCCTAGGAGCGATCTCAGCGATAGCTTACATCGATTTATATAAACCTAATTGGATATACAGCGCAAGCACGATTAGTATAGGTTCAGTTGTGATTGTTGTTTTACTCCTCCCGATACTATTCTTCTTTTTATTGCAAGCTGGTGTTGTTGATTTACTCTTGGATAAATGGAAACACAAATGGAGTCAAGTTGAAAACATCACCACTCTACTTCATCAAATGCAATCTAAAGATTACTCCATGATTATTTGGATGAGTTTTTTAAGGTATGGTGTTTACTGCTTTCAATTTTATGTGTTGCTGCTTTTCTTTCAATCTGGAATTACCTCAGCAGACGCAGTTGTGTTTATACCCATAAATTTCTTGGGAATTACGGCCATTCCATCTATCGCATTAGCTGAATTGGGAGTTCGAGAAGCCATTGCAGTTGGATTAATTAATCAGCCGCACATTCTACCTATTGCTGTATTGTGTGCTACATTTTCTTTATGGTTTATCAATTTAGCCGTTCCAGCACTAAGTGGTGTTTTCTTTGTTGCCAAAGCCAAGATTTTTGCTGACAAATGAGTCCAGTACTCATCATATTGTCTTTTCTGATCTTGTTGGCTTATGCTTGGTATGTATTGCAACTAAAACCACTGCATGAAGAAGAACAAACAAACAACGAAGAGATTACCCAAGTTTCAATAGTTGTTGCTTTTAAAAATGAGGCCAATAAATTACCTCAACTCATCGATTCGTTAAAGAGTCAATCTATAAATCATGAGAGTTTTGAAGTCGTATTAGTTGATGATAATTCAACTGACGGAAGTTATGAATTAGCTAAAGAGTTGAGTGCGGGGAGTGTTGAAGTTCAAGTTCTAAAAAACCTGTATTCGGGTAAAAAAAGAGCCATTCAAACTGGAGTTCATGCTGCTAAACACAATTGGATCATACAAACCGATGCTGATGCTATTCTTCCTACAAATTGGATAGAGTCCATCAGTAAATCCATCACTTCTGAAATTGATTTTATTGCTGCTCCTCTTCGAGTAAAAACTTCAAATAACAGAATGGTTGAGCGATTTCTCGCTATGGAAAACCTAGCTCTTCAACAACTCACTTATTCAAGTATTGAAGCCGGAAAACCACTGATGTGTAATGGGGCTAATATGGCTTACCGTAAATCGGTTTACTTGGAAAATGAAAATAACCTGAGGTTCGATATTCCTTCTGGTGATGATACTTTTTTGTTAATCGAGACTTGGAAGAAGAACCCGAATAGAATTACCTACTTAACCAACCAAGAGGCTATTGTTGATACACAGGCTGCAGATTCATATCAAGATGCTGTTAAACAGCACACGCGTTGGGCAAAAAAAGTATCAGCATATTCAGGAGCTAAACACATTCAAACCACAGGATGGCTTCTGCTAACTGCACACCTCTTGGTTTTAGTATTGTTTTTTGGAGGTTTAACCTATAAAGAAATTCACTTTTTCTTTATCTACTGGATCATCAAGAGCTTTATCGATATTCGGTTTACGAAGAACATACAGCGCTTTTTCAATCAGAAAATGGATGCTACTTCCGTATTGTCATTCAACTTATTTTATCCCGTATTTCTAACAGAAGTTTTCATCCGTTCAATCATAAAAAAAGGAGCCTGATTGAATCAAGCTCCTCTTATTATTTAAAAACCGTTTTGATAATTAAAACGGTAAATCGTCTTCATCTAAATCTGCAGGCTCGTTGCTTGGAGGTGGCGGTGCAACTGGTGGAACACCTGCAAAACCAGAATTTGCAGCTGGAGCTTGACCAGATGCCTGTTGAGCTGGAGCACTCGCACCCATATCAACTCTCCATGCACGTAAATTCACAAAATATCTTCCGTTGTACTCATTTCCTCTAACATCAAAATGAACCGTTACGTCATCACCTTGTTTCATGTTACCGATCAAATCGATACGATCTTGAACCAATTCAAACTTGATATCTTGAGGATATTGTTCTTGAGTTGTTACCACGAATTCTCTTTTCTTAAATCCGCTCGAAAACTCTTGAACGTCCATTATCACTTTTACTTTTCCACTTAAATCCATGTCTTTATTTATCTATCGTTAAATGCTAATAGGGTTTTCCATGCGTCTTGAACTTCACCGTTCAATAAATGTGCATGAGCTTTCTCATGTAACTTTCGCTCTAAGGTAATGGCATCATCTTGAAAATCCATGAATAAGTCGCTTAATTCCATTAATTTATACTCATTCACATCTGTTTCGTCAGGAATTTCTTCCACATTGCCCAACATACCCAAATCGTTACCAGTAAGTACTTTAGAAAGTCTGATATCTTCAGGCAATTGATCCACTCCAATTCCGAGATTACGCAATGGCTTTTCTACTTCAAAAAGAGCATCACCATTGGCGCGGGCATACCAGTTGCCTCCTAAACGAGAAACCAAGTCTATTTTTTGAGGTGAAATAGCTCCATCATCATCTAAAATGGATTCTTCTATGTGAATCATAACCACTTCACACACAATTAAAGTTCCAGAGCCTCCCTCCTGACCCAATTCTATAATTTCATTCACCTTACATTCTAACTGCACCGGTGATTCTTTTACTCTAAATGGCTTAACCAGTTCAGATTCGATGGGTGTAAAACCAGATTTCACAAACTCATTAACACCATCAGGATATTCTGTACTAGCCAATGAAGACTGCTGAACCATATCGTAATTCACCACATTAATAACTACTTCTTTGGTAGCTTCAACGTTGTGAAAAGTATGTTTAGTTGTATTGTTTCTTACTCTTCTAACAGCAGAAAACACCACAATGGGTGGATTTGCACTAAACATATTGAAATATGAGAAAGGACTCAGATTGGGATTTCCATCTGCATCAACCGTACTTGCAAACGCTATAGGACGCGGGCCAATAGCACCGGCTAACAATCCCGATAGTTTTGGTGTAGTAATTTCCTGAGGTTTTATTTTAATCATGTTTCTTCTGATTGAAGCCGCAAAGATAAAAGATCAAAAATGCCACAGAGAATAAACTCAAAATGTGTTTGTGATAAAATAATTATTATATTTGCCGCCCTCTTCATTAGAGAAGATCCGCGGGCGTGGTGAAATTGGTAGACACGCTAGACTTAGGATCTAGTGCCGCGAGGTGTGTGGGTTCGAGTCCCTCCGCCCGCACGGATAAAGAAAGGCTGATGGTTTCATCGGCCTTTTTTGTTTCATCTATTCTTCCAGTGTGGATTACCTAAATACAAGCTTTCCAAACCCCAACTCTTTTCTTACTTTTATAGCACACATAAAAACAATCCCTCAGAATGAAGAACATACTGTTTAGCACCGTTACGCTTGCCTTAGTTGCATTTCCATTTTTTTGCAATGCACAAGAAATAAAGCAAGACACTTTAGATGAAGTACAAATCACAGATTCCATTCCTTCTGATTTGTATTTTGAAGATGAAACACAAAACTATTTAATGCACGAAGCCAATAGAATGATGGCTGCACAAAATTACAAAGCGGCTATTGCCAAAACCAGTGAAGTACTTTCTAAAGAGCCTGGTTCAACTTCGGCATTGGTTTTAAGAGCTCGTGCTAAAGCTGCCATGGCAGATACAGCTGGTGCTTTTCATGACTTACGTCAAGCTATTAAGTACAACCCTGAAAGTCCAGACGGATATGTTTACTTAAGTATTGCTTACTACAAGGTTAAAGCCTATAGAGAAGCGTATAAGTGGGTAAATCAGGGATTGGAAAAAGATCCACAAGATGCTGCAGTTTATGCTCAGCGTGGTGAAATTAGATATGCCATGGGAGATAAACACGGTGCTTGCATGGATTGGAGTAGAGCTGGTGACCTAGGATTACTTAGTGCTTACGACACTATTTTTGAAAAATGTACTGAAGTATCTATGACTGAAGGAGCTGAATAAGCTTAACTTACGATATCAACAAAAAAGGCTTCCAAATGGAAGCCTTTTTTGTTATCTGACAAGTGTTATTTGACCAAAGAAATCTTTGGTATATGATCCTTCAGCTTTGATCGAAACCCTATAAGTGTAAACTCCTAGTTCAGACTCTTGATTGGCATAGGTCCCATCCCAACCATTTTCTACTTGAGTTGATACAAATACCTTTTCTCCCCATCGATTATAAACAGTGAGTTCAAATTCTGTAAAACCATATCCCTCAACTTTAAATATATCATTAACGCCATCGCTATTGGGTGTAAATGCATTTGGAATAAATAAGGATACTCCACAATCTTGAACGTAAATATCATCCCAACTTTCACATCCCAAAATATCTGTAACAGTTAACGCATATGCACCACCTTCAGTAACTGAAATAGACCTATCCTCTTTACCTGTTGACCATAAATAGCTTACAATTCCATCAGATATGTTTTTTGGAGAAAGGTTGATAGTTTCACCTAAACAAATTAATGTATCACTGCCCAGCTCAACAGTTGGTTTCGGCTGATACATCACTAGCAGTGCATCTGTAGTTTCTCCACACCTATTCCATATCCTTACTGAGTATGTTCCAGAATCATGAAAAGTTATTGGGTTTGATGAACTACCCGTACTCCACTCTATTCCATAAGAGTGCTTTTCGCTTAAATAAACCTCAATAGGTGTATCTTCACACACTAGTGTATCGCTAGGCAAGTTCACTTTAGGAATGCTATCCACTATTACTCTTAATTCATCTGAAACTAGTCCACATAAATTAGTGATTGTAACAGCATACAATCCTGGCTTTTGAACTGTATAAACAGCAGTTGTATCTCCTGTATTCCAGAGGTAAGTTGCATCATCAGTGGTGATGTCCATTACAAAAACATCCGACTCGCATATAATGGTATCATCACCCAGTTCAAATGAAATTGGCGATACATAATTTACTTCTACTCGATCACTATCTGATCCGCAAATATTGGTCACTGTTACCGAATAAATCCCTTCTTGGGAAGCCAGAATAGAGTTGCTTGTTGATCCGTTTTGCCAGATGTAACTAGCATTATCCCAAAATACACCCAAGGTAGCTGGATTAGTAATACAACTATCGATATCTGAACCAAGACTAATATTTGGAATTTCTTCATAGGTTACTACAATTGAATCTGAAGCTACTCCACAAGCATTGTTTGTTGTTAATGTGTACGTGCCTTCAGTAGTAACCATAATACTATCTGTAATTTGCCCAGTGCTCCATGTATAACTTCCAAAAGATGTTGTATCCATGAGCCAGATATACTGACTGGTGCACAACGTAGTATCTGATCCTAAATCAACCGTATCTGGATTTATAAACCAGAACTGCACAGTATCAGACTTTTGACCACAAAGGTTAGAATCATTAACCCAATAAACTCCTGAACTAGTGATGGTATCATAAGCTCCTGTGTTTCCATTGTACCAGTAGTAATTGGTTAATGTATCATAGGCACTAAGAAATACCGTATCGTTTATACAGAGAACAGAGTCGTTTCCAAGCGAAAAATTTGGAACAGTGATAAAAGTTATTTCTGATGTATCTTGATCTGTTCCGCATAGATTAGACGATGTAACTGAATATACCCCTGAACTTGTAATATTTATTTGAGCTGAAGTATCACCCGTGCTCCACAAGTAGGATCCTTGTTCAACAGTAGCATCAAGTTGAAGGGTATCTCCAATACAAAGAATTGAATCTGACGGCAGATGAATTAGTGCTGGAATAAGCGAATCAATTACCACAGTATCAGCATACGAACCACAATACATAGTGCTTACTTCAACCGAATAGGTATCAGATTCTAGTATTCGTAAATATGAAGTAGTATCGCCTGTACTCCATAAGTAGCTAGATGTAGTGTCAATCAATTGAAAAGCTAAAGAATCACCTTCACACAAAATGGTATCAGGTCCAAGATCTGCTAACGGAACAAAATAAACATCAACTGTATCAAGTATGGTGTCTATTACGCATCCACTATACAAATAAACAGTTACTGGATACTGCCCAGCATTAGTATATGTATGATTAATTGGTAGAGAGTTTACAGTATCAAAAACAGTTGTATCTCCGAAATCCCATATAGTGCTATCTATTGAAAAGGTATCAATCAATGAAAAACTATTTGAAATATTAGCACATGCAATGGTATCTGATAGTTGTCTCTGGTATATATAATCTGAAACAAAGTTTGGAAATGAGTAATGAAACTGAGGATAGGTTTGGTATACGAATGGTTGATAACCGCATCCAGCCCCAAATGTATTTGGACTATTAATTATAGAAATATTTGAGCCGTAATTAGGTACAGAAATACCACCATAATGCATCGAACCACAATACAACTTACCGTTAGGTCCATTCTGAAGTGCGTAGTTATATGAATAATAGGTATTACCCAAATAATAGTAACTGGATGATACGATGTTCCATGCTGATGGAATTATCGCATTGTTATTTGAGCTCAAATCATATTGAATAATAGCTGTTAGAGTTGCTGCATAAAGGGTTTGATCATCAGGGGAAAATTCAACACTCATTAAACTTGTACCTTGATTATAGGTTTGATTTGAGTTTGGGTAAACATACCATCGATAAAAAAGACTATCAAAATCAAGTGTAATGTTATTGCTGAATTGACCCGTTGCTTTATTAAAATCCATCAATTCAAAAGCTGGAGGATTTGCAACTGGCCAACCATTGTGGTATGTATTTAATGTCCTATTATTAGTTATGGCCAATTTATTCCCAGAATTTGAAAAGTCCATCTGGCCACTTCTATTCCCTCCAAAAGGAGACCGATAAAATACTGATGGAGAAGCAGATATTACTGGAGTGGAAATAATACCAGTAGAAGTGATTTGATATGATTTGTATTGATTAGTTCCATTTTTTACGGTTGCTACCCAGTAGTCCATATTGTTTGCGTGCTTGGTTACAGCAACCATCGGACTTGTATAGGCCGGATCTATTATAATGTTCTTCTGGCTCGGAACCACCCCTCCAAGGCCATTATTTAGATTCATATCAATTAATGAATATTTCAATTGAACCGAATCCAAGTGGCCATAATAGTTATAGTTATTATTCCATATGCTGGTATCTGGATGTACATATATAAAATAATACTGATTTGGGTGACAAGGCCTAGGCACAACAAATGAGCATTTGAGGTAGTATAAATAGTATTCATAATAGTAGCCAGGATTGTTTACAAATACATTTGTAAGCAAATCCCCATTTTGCATCAAATTGTGGGATGCATCTCGTATCTCAGTAGTATTTCCGTAGAATAATAAATTCCCATTTTTATCGGAATGGGTCATAGCTCCACCTCTAGACCGAACGCTCGAATTGGGTAAGAAATTAATTGTGTTGTTGTTAAAGTTTAATGCAACAGAATCTCCAAAATACCAATGGTTTGCATGTCCTCCATTAGTGGTACTTTGTCCAAACAGCAAGAATGCTGAAGTGAAAAAAAGGAATGTGAGTATTAAACTTCTCATAGGCTAAAATGAGTGACTAACTCATAACCAGCAAGATAAGAATTAAATGCCAGTTACTGTTCGCCAAATCAATATTTTAGCCAATCCTAAATCAGTAACTCGTTTCGTCTATTTTAACCTTTCCTCTAAAGGTTTTGTATACAAATGCGGTGTAGAATAAAACCAATGGCGCGCCAATGGCCGCAATGGTCAACATAATACCTAATGATTTCTCAGATGAAGCTGCATTATAAATAGTGATGTTATTTTCAGGATCTGTTGTTGAAATTAAAAGTGTTGGATACAATTCAATCGCCACTAAAACCAACAACAATGCTGCTGTAAGTGAGGTAAAGATGAATGCCTGCTGGTACTTCTTTTTACTAGCCAAACGAGGAACGTTAGCGATGCTTAAAAAAACAGCTAAAGGCACCACAAACAAAGCTGGACTATCTCTAAAAGAATCCGATAAATGCGGGATATACAATAAAGTGTACAGACTAGTTATCCCGAAAGTTACCATGAAGAAAATCATTCCTTTTTTGAGCAAAATAGCGATATGAGCATAGAGCTTTCCTTCAGTTTTCATCAACAGGTAAATGGCTCCATGTGCCATAAACAAAGCCAAGGTGGTGATTCCAACCATTATGGCATACGGATTTAAGAAATCTAAAAGAGGACCACCTGTGTATTCATGATTTTCATTGATTGGTAAGCCTTGCAACACATTTCCTAAAACGACACCTAGCAAGAATGCTAACATGATTGATGAAATGCTGTAGCTGATGTCCCACATTCTTCGCCACCATTTCATAGGTTCTTTACCTCTAAATTCAATAGAAACTGCTCTAAAAATGATAAAGACTAAGAACAGCATAAAAGGCAAATACATGCCTGAAAATAGTGAAGCATAAAGCACAGGAAATCCTGCAAATAATGCTCCTCCAGCAATAACTAGCCATACTTCATTACCATCCCAAACGGGGCCAACAGCATTCAACGCAATACGTCTATCGTTTTCTTCTTTAAAGAATAAGTGCCACGCTCCTGCCCCAAAATCAAATCCATCTAAAATGGCGTATCCAGAAAACAAGCCACCTACTACTAAAAACCAAAGTGTTGGGTAATCTAATCCTAAAAATGTTTCCATGATTACTTCTGATTTGCGATTAGGTCAGCCATATCGTGTTGTAATGAATATCCTTCATCTTCATGATCGTCATATGGACCATGCTGTATTTTCTTGTTCAGTAAATAGATGAATAAAGTAAAAAGCAACACATAAACCAAGGTGAATACAATTAATGAAAACAACACCTGATTGGCTTGAACAACAACAGATAAAGCATCTGATGTTCTAAGCAATCCGTAAACCACCCAAGGTTGTCGCCCCATTTCTGCGGCATACCATCCAAATTGATTGGCCAACTGGGGAAGTAAAACCGAAAACATAAAGATAGTCATCAACCATTTTTTATTGAACAGCTGTCCTTTCCAATACAGTAGAGTTCCTCCCACAGAAAGCAAAATCAAGGTAATTCCAATGGCCACCATCAAATGATAAAACTGGAAAACAGCATTCACCTGCCCCGGTTGATCTTCTTTCGCAAAAGCATCTAAACCAGTTACAGGTTCATCAAAATCTTGATGTATCAAAAAAGATAATCCGCCTGGGATTCCAATTCCAGTAACTTCTTCGTTTTCCTGATCTACCCATCCAAACAAGTACATATCTGCAGGAGCACTCGCCTCGTAATGACCTTCTAATGCAGCCAGTTTTGCGGGTTGATTAACCGCTACTCCATCAGCAGAATGGTGACCAGTTAACAACTGCCCCAAAGAGAAAACAGTAGCTACAATCAATGCAATTTTGAATGCCTTTTTCGAAATCTCAACAAATCGACCTTTGAGGATGTAATAGGCGTGAACGCTTAAAACCAAAAAGGCTCCTGCTAAAAAAGCTCCCAACCAAACGTGAGTTAATCGATCTACAGTTGATGGGTTGAAAACCATTTCCCAAAAATCGGTGATTTCGGCTCTAGCATTCAGGCCTTCACCAACAATATGATATCCTGCTGGTGTTTGCTGCCAACTGTTGGCAATGACAATCCATACGGCAGAAAACATCGACCCAAAAAACACGCCTATTGTGGACACAAGGTGAACCCACGATTTCACGCGGTTCCAACCAAAAAGTAAGACCCCTAAAAATCCACTTTCTAATGCAAAAGCAAATATTCCTTCAGCTGCAAGAGCACTTCCGAAAATATCGCCTACGTATTTAGAGTACGTTGCCCAGTTGGTTCCAAATTCAAACTCCATTACAATCCCAGTTGCTACTCCAATTCCGAATGTGAGTGCAAATATCTTGATCCAGAATCGCGTTAAAGCTTCATATTCTTTGTTTCCAGTTTTAATGTAAAGACTCTCAAATATCACCAGTATCAGCCCCAAACCAATACTAAGTGGTGGATAGATGTAATGGAATGCTACGGTAAAAGCAAATTGAATTCGAGATAATATTTCGACATCCATGACCTAGGTATTTCTAATCTATAAAGGTAGCAGTTAAACGGTAGAATTGTTTTTGAAATGTCCTAAAAAAGGAAAAGGCCCTTTTAGGCCTTTCCTTTCAACATCAAATTCCAATACATGTATGGGAGTCCGTATTTTTTGAGAATCCACATACTCCAATTTTCTTTGGTGGTATCTACAAATTTGGAAATCAACGGATCACTCATCCGAACGTTGTTATACCCAAACTCTGCCAACACCATTTTTCCATATCCAGTTACAAGCGGACAAGAAGAATATCCAGTGTAATCTTTACTTAAGTTTTTTTCGTTTTTCATGACGTGGAATAAATTCTCAACCACTACTGGAGCTTGCTTACGAACAGCTGCTCCTGTTTTTGCAGTTGGTAATGCCGCCACATCGCCCAATGAAAATACATTGGTATAATCTGGATTTTGAAGGGTATTGATATTCACATTCACCCAACCTTTATTTGGCCCATCTTGGTGAGCCAGTTTTGTTTTCTTCACAAAATCTGGAGCCGATTGAGGCGGAGCCAAATGCAACATATCGTATTTGATCGCCATCATTGCTTCTCCTTCAATCTCCTCACCAATTTGGTTGCTATCGTCATTCACACTCACACACTGGCTATCATCAGTTGTAGTTAAGCGGTAATACGCTTTTTTCTCAACCGGGTCGATACGCTCCAATTTGTGGAAATACTTCAAAACAATGTTGTTTCTGTTTACCACTTTCATGAGCGTTTGAGCAAAATCTTTTACCCCAAAGATTACTGAACCAGGAGTTGCAAAAATCACATTGGTTTTATCAGCGATTCCTTGTTTTTGGAAATACTCAGCTGCTAAATACATGATTTTTTGAGGTGCTCCACCACACTTAATTGGAGTTGCTGGTTGAGTAAACAAAGCGTTTCCACCTTTAAACTCTTGCAGCACTTTCCAAGTATATTCTGGATCTACATAATTGGAGCAAACACCATCTTTACCCATAGCTTCTTTTAAGCCCGGAATTCCATCCATATCAATTTGAATTCCAGGTGCCACAACCAAATACTCATAGCTAACAGACTCTCCATCTTTTAGTGTTACTTGGTTTTTATCTGGATCAATATCAGTTACAAATTCTTTTATCCAGGTAACACCATCAGGCATCACAGATGCTTCTGTTCTAATGGTATCAGCCATGTCAAAAGTTCCAGCTCCTACAAGTGTCCAAGCTGGTTGGTAAATATGCTTATCAGCAGGATCTATGATAGCTATGTCAAGCTTACTATCTTTGCGCAGCAATTGCGAGGCTACGGTAATTCCGGCAGTTCCACCACCGATGATTACGATTTGGTGTGTTTTCATTTTAGAAGTTTATTTATGGATTAGGAACAACGAATTTAAGAGCCTCGTTTGTGAATCGTGGTGACTATTATCACCTAGTCCGATTTTTGTTAAAAGACAATGAATATGAACGTTTTATTAAACACTTTTAATACTCCATTTCAAACCCCTCCTTTTGATAAAATCAAGCTTGAGGATTTTAAACCAGCTTTTGAAGAAGCTTTAAAACTGGCGAAAGAAGAAATAGAAACTATCGCATCAAATACAGCTGAACCAACTTTTGAAAACACCATTGTAGCAATGGAATTTTCAGGTGAAAAATTGAGCAAGGTTTCTGAAATTTTCTTCAACCTCAACTCTGCCGAAACTTCTGATGAGATGCAAGCTTTAGCGCAAGAAGTTTCTCCTCAACTTTCGGCTTTCAGTAATGATGTTGTTTTAAACCCAACTTTATTTGCTCGCATCCAAGCAGTTTGGAATCAGCGTGAGGCTTTGAATTTAGACACAGATCAATTCACCTTACTTGAAAAATCATACTTGCGATTTGTGCGTAATGGTGCCAATTGCTCTGAAGAACAAAAAGCTCGTTTGCGAGAAATTGATCAAGAACTTTCTAAACTTTCGTTGACTTACGGTGAGCATGTTTTGAAAGAAACCAACGCTTTTGAATTGCACTTAACCGATGAAAATGATTTAGCCAGTATACCTGATAGCATTAAAGAAGCGGCAGCTCAAACAGCTCAAGAAAATGAGAAAGAGGGCTGGATTTTCACATTGCATTATCCGAGTTATGTTCCATTCATGACATACGCGGATAATCGTGAGTTGCGCGAAAAAATGTTCCGTGCTTACGGTGAGCGTGCTTTCAAAGACAATGAAAACAACAACGAGCAAATCATTTTAGACATAGTTCGATTGCGCCAGGAACGAGCTCAACTTTTGGGCTATAAAAGCCATGCCGATTTTGTTTTGGAACGTAGAATGGCTCAGTCTACCGATAAGGTTGAAGAGTTTTTGAATTACTTGCTTGAGAAGGCAAAACCATTTGCTGAGCAAGATGTGAAAGACGTGAGTGCGTTGGCTCAAAAAGATGGAATCACCGATTTTCAACGTTGGGATTTCGCTTACTATTCTGAAAAACTACGCAAAGAAAAATTCAACTTAGATGATGAATTGCTTCGTCCATATTTCAAATTAGAAAATGTGGTTGCTGGTGTTTTTGAAACGGCTTCAAAGTTGTATCAAATCCAATTTAAAGAGCGCAAAGACATTCCTGTTTACCATCCTGATGTTACAGCTTATGAAGTTCAAGATTTAGAAGGAAATCATGTAGCGGTATTCTTTGCTGATTTCTTCCCACGTGCAGGAAAACGTGCAGGAGCATGGATGACAGGCTATCAAAATCAATTCATCCAAAACGGAGAGGAACATCGTCCACACATATCAATTGTGTGTAATTTCACCAAGCCAACTTCAACTAAACCAAGCTTATTGACTTTCAATGAAGTCACCACACTTTTCCATGAATTCGGACACGCTTTACACGGCATGTTGGCTCAAGGAAGATACGGTTCAATCACAGGAACTAACGTGTATTGGGATTTTGTTGAACTTCCATCTCAAGTATTCGAAAACTGGTGTTACGAGAAAGAGTGTTTAGATCTTTTCGCTAAGCATTATGAGACTGGCGAGTTGATTCCTGCTGAATATATCGACCGTATTCAAGCCAGTGCTCAGTTCCAAGAAGGATACATGACAGTTCGTCAAATTAGTTTTGGATTGTTGGATATGGGCTGGCACGATTTGAAAGGTGAAATTCCAACGGATGTAGACGCATACGAAAAACAAAGTATGGCTGCTGCAGAAGTAATGGCTCCGGTAAAAGGAACCAACATGAGCTGTCAGTTCTCACACATTTTCCATGGTGGGTATTCTGCTGGATACTACAGTTACAAGTGGGCTGAAGTGTTGGATGCTGATGCCTTTGAACTGTTTAAAGAAAAAGGCATTTTCAATGCAGATGTTGCTAAAGCCTTTAAAACCTCTATTTTAGCGGCTGGAGGATCAGAACACCCAATGGATTTGTATAAAAAATTCAGAGGTCAAGAACCTGATCCAGATGCGCTTCTAAGAAGAGGCGGCTTACTTTAATGAACAGACTCACAGGCATATTAAGTATATTTCTTATTCTGTTTAACCTCTACGGAACATGGGTTTTAGTAGAGGTTGAACGGAGTGGAATTCGCTCTTCCATCAAAAAGAAGATAAAAGCGGGTGTGTCTGATAATGAACTTTTTCATTTCCATTTTTCAGCTGATGAATATGCTGGTTTAGAATGGCATGAATCAAACAAAGAGTTCCGTATAAATGACATGTTTTACGATGTGGTTCGTGTTCATGAATCCAATGGAAAATACCACATTGAAGCCGTTAGTGATGAGCAAGAATCGGAGCTTTTTCAAAAGTTAGACCAAATGGTTACTTCCATTTGGAATGCCGTTCCTGATTCTGATGACACCAAGCAAATCATCTCGCATTGGCTCAAAAACTACCTCTCACCTCAAATCAGCAAATTCTCAAATTTCATCAACCCATCAAAGGTTTTGAATCCTTTTGAAAAATTCTTCTCCAGCTCGCAATTTCTTGCTGCTGTTTGGAATCCTCCGAAATAATAGCTGACAACAGATTAACCTGAACAGATTTATTATTTCTCATAAACAAACAGTAAAACATGAAAAGATTTTTATTGCTGTTTCCTTTATGGGCTTTAACCTGTGTTGCCTATGCGCAAACAGTAACCGTGCTCAATAAAGAGACGGGCGAGCCTGTGGAATTAGCAACAATTTTTAGTGCTGAACCTTATTTGTCGGCTACAACAAATGCCGATGGACAAGCCAATATCAGCCAATTCGCAGAAGCAGAAATTATTGAAATTAGAAGCATTGGTTACCAATCGCTAACGGTTTCATACCAAACTATTTCTAGCGAATATAATTTTGAAATTAAGCTGACACCATCAGAGGTTTCATTAGATCAAGTGGTTGTTTCTGCTACCAAGTGGAATCAATCGAGACGTGAAACTCCGTATAAAGTCACCACCATTACGGCAAGAGATGTGGCCTTACAAAACCCGCAAACTGCGGCAGATATGTTGGGTTCATCGGGTGAGGTTTTCATCCAAAAAAGCCAGCAAGGTGGCGGTAGTCCCATGATACGTGGTTTTGCTACCAACCGACTTTTAATGACGATTGATGGCGTTCGTATGAACACAGCAATCTTTAGAAGTGGTAACATTCAAAATGTCATTTCTTTAGATCCTTTTGCCATTGAAAGTACCGAGATTTTTTACGGACCAGGTTCTGTAATTTACGGTAGTGATGCCATTGGTGGTGTAATGAGTTTTTACACTTTAAAACCACAATTATCACTCACCGATGAGCCTTACGTAAAAGGTAATGCTGTTGCTCGTTTTGCTTCGGCAAATAATGAGTACACCGGACATTTTGATGTAAATGTTGGGTGGAAAAAATGGGCTTTGGTAACCAGTTATTCGCACAACACATTTGGTGATTTACGCATGGGATCAAATGGTCCTGATGAGTATTTAAGACCCGAGTATGTCGAAACCGTGAATGGCATTGATCAAGTGGTTAGAAATACCGATCCTCAAACGCAAATTGGGACAGGTTATTCGCAAGATAACTTCATGTCTAAATTGCGTTTTAAACCCAATAACAATTGGGATTTCACATATGCGTTTCACTATTCTGAAACCAGTGATTACGATCGTTACGACCGTTTGATTCGTTACCGAAGTGGTTCGCCAAGAAGCAGCGAGTGGTATTATGGCCCACAGGTTTGGATGATGAACAATTTGGAAATCACCAATACAAAATCTAATGCTGTTTATGATGAAATGACCATTCGTTTAGCTCAACAGTATTTTGAAGAAAGTCGCCACGATAGAGATTTTGGAGATAGCCTTTTGAACAACCGAAGAGAACAAGTGGATGCTTATTCGTTGAATATCGATTTCACAAAAATCATTTCAACCAGACATCGCTTACTTTACGGAGTTGAAGGTGTTATCAACGAGATTAACTCAACAGGAAATACCGAGAATATTTATTCTGGGGATAGATCCAACGCAGCATCTCGTTATCCAAACTCAACATGGTCGTCTTATGCAGCGTATTTAACTTATCAATTCAAACCATCCACGCAATGGACATTGCAGGCTGGCGCGAGGTATAATTACTTTGCAATTGATGCCACTTTTGATACGCGATATTATCCGTTCCCATATGAGTCTGCCGAGTTAAACCAAGGCGCTTTAACGGGTAGTTTAGGAGCCGATTACAGTCCGAATGATTCTTGGAAAATTAGTGCCAATGTATCAACCGGATTTAGAGCTCCAAACATTGACGATATGGGTAAAGTATTTGATAGCGAACCGGGCTCTGTAGTAGTTCCAAATCCAGATTTGGATGCTGAATATGCTTACAATGCCGAGTTAGATATTGCAAAAGTATTTGGTAACGTATTTAAGGTTGACGTTGCTGGATACTACACCATTCTTTCTAACGCATTGGTTCGCAGAGATTATACCTTAGGCGGACAAGACAGCATCATGTACGATGGCGAATTGAGCCAGGTACAAGCTATTCAAAATGCTGCTGAAGCAACGGTTTATGGTCTTCAGGCTGGAGTTGAGTGGAAGCTTCCAAAAGGGTTTGCTTTCAAATCTCAATTCAATTACCAGATTGGCGAAGAAGAATTGGATGACGGCACAACCAGCCCTTCTCGTCATGCTGCACCATGGTTTGGAGTTACTCATTTAACATACAACAAAAGTAAGTTGATGTTGGATTTGTATGCTCAATATAGCGGTGAGGTGAGTTACGATGATATGCCAGTGAGTGAACAAGGAAAAGATTACATGTACGCCATTGATGATGATGGAAATCCTTACTCGCCAGCTTGGTACACATTAAACCTCAAAGCCATGTATCAGTTTACAAACAACTTGAGCGTTTCTGCTGGAGTTGAGAATTTAACTGATATCCGCTACAGACCTTATTCTTCGGGCATGGTGGCTGCCGGAAGAAATTTCGTTCTAGCTCTAAGAGCTAAATTCTAATTATTAATTTTAAAGGTTTAGTCGAAATACAAAAGCCTCGGGAGAAACATCTCTCGAGGCTTTTTCTTTTGCTTTACAAAGAACCGGCCAGTCCTTGTAAAGTCCAGGTCATTATTTTCATTGAATTCAATACTTGTTATAACAGGTAAGAGAATTCTTATCAAGTATTAAATCAACATCAAAATAGATGAAAGTGTTTAATATGGCGAGCAACTTTAACACCCTTTAACAGGAAATTAAAGAACGTGAAAGAAGCTTAAAATCCCTTCATTTAATCTTTAATAAACCGATAGTGATCTCCAGAGTTTAAAATCAATAAATAAACGCCTGGCTCCAATTCGCTAATAGATAAGCCCTCAGCAGGATGAATCACTCCTGTTCGAATTACTTTTCCATCAATGGTTACTATCTGAAACTCCTCAGGAAGTTCCAACTCTGTTAAATTCAACTGATCTTTAACTGGATTGGGATACAAAACCCCGTTCGTTTGGTTTTGACTTAAATCATCTATACCAGTATAAAACCCACATCTATTCATGTATTGAGGTAAATCGGTTGCGTAAACCTGATCAGCATCTTGATAGTAACACAACAAAACTTTCTCACCTGTTCCAAGTGAGTGGCCATGAATGCTTGCCATGCCCACATTGGCACCGATGCCTTCTATCAATTCCAGCTCAATTGAATCTGCACCCGAATTGTAGGTAACTCCCAAACTTTGGTGAATTCGGTTATTCTCAGTAAACACTGCATCAACCAAGTAATAACTACTGGTGTCTGTTGAGTTTAAGAAAAACGTATCACCAACTGATAATGAAAGATCATAATTGTAGTATTTAACGGTATCATCTGGCAACACATACCACGAAACACCTTGAGTTGTGTCTTCATAAACAAAAAGACTGTTCTGCATTTCGTATGCTACAGGCACTCCTCCAGACTCAAATGAACGATACACAATTTGGTAATTAACACCATTCACAATGGTATCTGAAACATGCATATCTGTACTCCAAAAATACTCTTCAGCAATAGGTTCACCAGTAAGATCAACCTTAACATTCCATGATGAAGAGCTATCACCAAATAGCGATTGGTATTGTGCATTAACAGATGAAAAGCTAAATAAAGAGAATAGTAGCAGCAGTGATGAATAGTAAAATGATTTCATACGGTATAGTTTTGATTAGTAATTGACTGTAAATATACAAAAACAAAAAGCCCGAAGCTAAACGCTTCGGGCTTGAATATCTACCCTCTGATGAAAATAGAATTAATGCGGTAATTTGCTTCTTAAAGCACCGTAAATATATGTTCCTAATAATGCTCCTGCTATGATGAAACCAATCATCAAATAACCGCGAGCAAATAAAATGTACATCGGTCCGGGACATGCACCAACCATTGCCCAACCTAATCCAAAAGCAATTCCGCCCAAAATATATCTGGGATAGCTCATGTTTTTAGGGTGAAACGTAATGAGGTGTCCGTATAAATCTTTCATCGATGTTTTCTTCATGTACTGTACAATGATAATTCCAAGAACCACTGCTGAGCCAATAACTCCGTACATGTGAAATGAATCGAAACGAAACATCTCGTAAATGCGATACCAAGAAATCACCTGACCTTTACTCATGGTAATTCCAAACAATATCCCGACTAATAAAAACTTAAGGTATTTCATGATTTGATTGTTCTAAAACTTGACGTTAGCAACTAGATTAATATGATGTAATTGGAAATTGACTTTTCAAAAGTAAATTTTGGGTTTAATTGCATTGCTGCACTTGTAATAAAAGAGACTTCATCATCAGAATGTATATTAACTTTTGAAGTTAAGACTTGTTTGGTATTTTTCTCTTTATCAATTATTTTTTCTGAAGTTTGTTTAAGTATTTTTATATTTTTAAGATTGACAAACATCTTACTTGCCTGCAAGAAAATTGTTTCATAATATTGAGTTTCAGCTCTACTTGATATTAAATATGAAGCTGCAGAGAGGTATAGTATTGAATTTTTATACTCTATAAGCTCTAAAGGTTCTATCCAAGCCTTCCAAATTATTGTTTTAACATCATTGGAGATTGCTAACTTAGTTTGCTCCCAGAATAGTTTTTTGTTTTCTAATTCAAAATTCAAGTGTAAAATAAGGGTGAACTAACAACATCCAACCAAGTCTGAGGAGAAAAAGAAGAATCGAAGACAAAGACCCAATATACTAGACGAAGCCCCCATTGAAATGTTAGACAAACTAGACAACCCAATAACTTTAAAATCTCCTGTTAAGAAAGCAAGCTAATGAAAAAGATAAACATCTTTTGTTTTGGTTTTGGGCAGGTTGCAAAAAGCTTTATAAAAAAGATTATTTCTGAAAATATCGAAGTTAAATTAAGTGTAACTTCTAGGGAAAAATCAGAAAAAAAAAAATTTGAAAATACAAACTATCAAAGCTTCCAATTTAATGAAAATTATTTTGATAAATTATTAATTGAAGAACTTAAGAAATCAGATCATATTTTAATTTCTATAGCACCAGTAAATGGTGTTGATATAGTAATAAAAAATGTAAGTAGTCATATTAAAAAAAATACATCTAAATGGATTACGTACTTATCAGCAACTAGTGTGTACGGCGATCACAAAGGAGAATGGGTTGATGAAAAAAGCAAAACTAACCCAACGTCTTCAACTGGATCAGAAAGATTGAAAGCAGAGAAATTATGGATGGAATTAGCTAAAAATCAAAACCTACCCATACAAATTTTTAGACTGTCTGGAATTTATTCCCGTGAGAGCAATG
>CAJWSQ010000024.1 GCA_913045895.1 uncultured Flavobacteriales bacterium
CTGAATTGGCAGATTCTCCTTATTCAATCATTTTAAATCAGGTTGAAAATGGAGTGGCTGTTCGCATGGCGGTACTCTATTTATTGGCCGAACAAATCGGACGATAATTTCCTTACATTTGAGAAAGTCTATGAGTTATTCTATCAACATAGGAGACAAACATGCGCTGGTTGAATTTAACTCCAGTGATATTAAGTTGGGTGCAATTGCTGCTATTCGTAAAGAACTGCATGTGCAACATCCCAATGAAAATGTGATTTTGAACTTGCCAAAGATCACCATACTCACAGCACAAAACATTACCGATATTAAAGAATGGTTTCATGCAACTAAAGCAGCAAACCACTCTTTTATTATAGCGTCTTTAGCAGATGATTTGGGAGTAGATTTACCCAATATTGAACAAACACCAACCATCTCAGAAGCTCGCGACATGATTTTTATGGAAGAAGTAGAACGCGAATTAGGCGCTAGCTTCGATTTTGATGAATAACTAAACCGTTTCTATGAAAAAGATTTTTACCCTTATTGCATTTGTATCATTTTATGTAGCTCAATCTTTTGGTCAATGTGTACCAAGTCAAGACGATACAACTTCACTTTTTTATCCTGATATCACGCAAGGATATCCAACATTAACAGCTGGTCAGTATTTTGAAGATACAGTTACAATCAATGTACCTGAAGATACCACAGTAATTTTTGCTACTATGGATATCGATTCAGCATTGATTACAAACATTACAGGACTACCAGCCGGAATAGCTTATGCTTGTCACAATACATCTTGTTCAATTGCTGGTGGTGGACACGGATGTTTAAATGTATACGGAACACCTGCACAAGCTGGAACTTACACAGCTACTCTTTATTTTGAATTGTATACAAACGGTTCATCTAGCCCGATTTCAAATACTGAATCTTTTGATATTGTGGTTGATTCAACAACAGGTATTGCAGATGTAAGAGATGGAAAACAAAATATGTTGGTTTATCCAAACCCATCTGAAGATCAAGTAAATGTTGTTTTCAACTTATCTAACTCAGATCCTGCACAGGTTGTTATTTACAATTTAATGGGTACACAGGTTTTTGCTACTGAAAAACAAGTTCAAGCAGGATTGAATAAAGTAGTAATGAGCACACAAAACTTGCCAGCTGGTAGATATATTGTAGTTGTAAATTCTCAAAAAGAACAACAAGTAGCTAAGTTGACTGTTGTTCATTAATCATGGCTATTCAAGTAACAATTTTAGGCGCTAACTCGGCCATTCCTACAGCAACACGTTTTCCAACATCTCAGGTTATTGATATCAATCAATCGAGGTATTTGATTGATTGTGGTGAGGGGACTCAAATGCAATTGCGTAGACACAGGGTTCGCCTTCAACGTATAAAAGCCATTTTTATTAGTCACTTGCATGGCGATCATTATTTCGGGTTAATCGGATTAATCAACACCATGCACATGCTTGGGAGGCAAACGGAATTAGACATTTTTGGTCCACCCGATTTAAAGCAGGTTTTAGATCTCCAGTTGAAATTAGCTGATACCAAACTTTCATATAAATGGAATTTTCATCCATTGAATTTTGGTGAACCTGAAGTCATTTATGAAGATACAGGTGTTACCGCTTCTACCATTCCACTTGATCATCGTATCGATTGTAATGGATTTCTTTTTCAAGAGAATAAGAAAAAGCGCAAGATTAGAAGAGAGCTTATTCCTGAATTAAACATTCCGGTTGAGCAATTTCAAAATATTAAAGCTGGTGCCGATTTTGTTGATGATAAAGGAGTTTTACATCCAAATAGCACCATAACTGAAGACCCGAAACCTTCTTACAGCTATGCATACTGCTCTGATACCAAATACAACGAGTCGATTGTTGAGGTAGTTAAAGGAGCAGATTTGCTCTATCATGAAGCTACTTTTTTAGAAGATATGATTAAGCGAGCTGAATTCACCCATCATTCAACGGCTAAACAAGCAGCTACTATTGCTAAAATGGCTGAAGTTGGGCAGTTGGCAATTGGTCATTATAGTGCTCGCTACACAGATTTTTCAGATCATTTAAAAGAAGCGAAAGCTGTATTTGAAAATACTCAACTCGCAACAGAAGGAAAGGTGTTTTCATTGCCGCGCGTGAAGCCAAAAAAGAAAGAGGTAGAATAAATCTGATTAATCCTATTCTATTCGGCAAGGGATGTTAAATTTGCCTTGTTTTTACTCAGTCTAAATAAGGCATGGAACCAATTAAAGTACTTCTAGCAGATAGCAATTTCATAGCACGCGAAGGTTTAAAAACCATTTTCGCTACTGATGGAGGTATTGAAGTAGTTGGTGAAGTTTCGAAAGGCAGTGAGTTGATAGATAAACACCGTAAAATTGCACACGATGTGTTGGTGATTGATTATACGGCTCCTGGTTTTAGCATTCATGATATCAAGCAAATTAGAACAATGTCGCCAGCAGAACGCATGGTGGCAATTACCGAGTTTACTCATCGCGAACAAGTACGTGAAGCTTTGCGATTTGGCGTTTCGGGCCACATTCAGAAAGATTGTAGCTACGATGAAATTGTAGACAGTGTAAAAGAGTGTTTGCACGATAAGCAGTATTTCTGCGGTAAGGTTTTAGATGTGCTAGATGATGGTACGATCAATGGCGAGCCAGCTACATGTGATCCAATCAGTTTGTCGTCTCGCGAAATTGAAATCATTCAAAAAATTGCTGAAGGTCAAACCAACAAGCAAATAGCAGATGAACTGTGTTTGAGTGCCCATACCGTTATGACTCACCGTAAAAACATCATGAATAAATTGGGGTTAAACAACACTGCTGGAATCGTAATTTACGCAGTACGAGAGAATTTAATTAGCCCTAATAAATTTTTATTTAATAATTAATCATTTTGTGACTGGAGTCATTGTTTCGTTTGGAATACACTTCTAGTTTTGGCTCCAAAATTTGAATATTACCGTCATGGGGAAAATAGGTTTGTTTTATGGTTCTGATACAGGTTGTACCGAAGCTGTAGCAGAAATGATTCAAGAACAACTAGGCGAAGACGTAGTAGACATTTATGATGTGTATGATGTTTCTGCTGAAGATTTCAACAAATACGATAAATGGATTATTGGACTTGCAACTTGGCATGATGGTCAGTTAGTAAGTGCTTGGGACGATTATTTTGATGATTACCAAGAACTCGAGTTTCAAGGTAAAACCATTGCATTTTTCGGGTTAGGCGACCAGTACGGATACAGCAACTACTTTATTGATGGTGTAGGAACTTTGGGTAAAGTAGCTATTGAAAAAGGAGCTAAGCTAATTGGTTTTTGGCCAACAGATGGTTATGAGCACGATGAGTCTAAAGCCGATATGGGCGATGGTAACTTCATGGGCTTAGCCATTGACGAAGACAACCAAGATGAACTAACCGAAGAGCGTGTAACCAAATGGGTACAGCAAATTAAAGGTGAATTTGGAATTTAATATTCCATCCGAATAAGTATAAAAAGCCCCGATGCAACGCATCGGGGCTTTTTGTTTTGTTGAAGGGGATAATGCACTAACTTTGTTAGAATTGCATCTGGTTCAAGTAAATAAAGGTTAAGTAATGGATATTCAAGCAGTGAAATTAGAGTTGGTTCAACGAATTTTAAATGAAAACCGTGAAGCTGTTTTAGAGAAAATAAGCCGATTGTTTCATAGTGATGAACTGGAAAGTGATTTTAACGAATCATTTGAAAGAGCATTAACCGATAAAGAAATGAGCCAAACTAAAAGCCACGATGAGGTTAAAAAGAAGTATGAGAAATGGCTTTAAAACTGGAATGGACTCACGAAGCTGAAATACAACTAGATGCCATTATTCAATACTTAGAACAGAATTGGACAGAAAAAGAAATTAGGAATTTCTTTTCCAAATTAGAATCTGGCCTAAAATCAATTCAAAAAACACCAGAGTTACATAAACAGTCTCTCCGAAAACCAATTGCAAGAGAATATCAAATTACTCCTCACACAACACTGTTTTATGTATTTGATGAAACTACTGTAACGGTTTTGCTGCTTTGGCCTAACCGTATGAGCCCTGAGCTGTTGTAAAGAGTTACTATATCTTACCTATTTCAGATTTTCTTTAATTCTCTACACTACCTAATTTACAGCTTCTATCCACTAATCCTCTAATTACTCATAAGTTATAAAACTAATCTTCCTGAATAATCTATTTTAGCCATATCTAAAACCGAGCTGGAATAGATAGTTAGATAAGTCTATTGTATATGTTCGAAGGATATCAAAATTTCGATATTATACGTGAATTAAATATCCAATGGTAGATAAAATTGACTATATATCATTTAATGATATTTTTTGGGTTCAATTGAAAGAACATTTGATTTCATTTGGGTATAAAGGGCTCCCTGATGGGATACATATGACAATTGGTTTTGATAAAAGATCAAAAGATGTAAATCTGCATGTTACAAAGAATCACTCCTCTATCAAGGACAAGCCACAAATCAAAATTGTATTAATAGAAAAGATATTACTTGAAGAAATTGGTCTTGACTTATTGATGTCATTACAACATGCTTTTTTAAAAGAGATTTGTATTAAAGATTTTACTGATGAATCCAATTCAGATATTGGGTTTTTATCGTACAGTAAGTTTGAAAAATCAAAATTATCAGATGAAGTTTTAGAAAAAGTGATAGAAAGGTTTTCAGATCTCACGAGAATCAAAAGAAAAAGTCGATTGAAAATTAAAGGAAAAGTTGAAGAAAGGCTAAATTACTTTGCTAATGATGAGGAGTATCTTGAAAAGGTTTTAAACATTGTTGAGATACTCGATACTTCTATTGATTATGGCGAAAGTATTGATAGTGGAATATTGATTTCAAACAATTCACCATTTGGTGTTATTCGAATAAATAATTCATGGTATACAGTCAATACTGAGTTAAAGATTATTGATTTATTAAATACCTTCTTGAATAAAAGGTTATCAAATCATCTTATATGGAAAACCAAAAGAGCCATTATTAAATTAAAGTCAGCGGAGAAATATTCAGATACTAAAGAATTTAATAATCCAATTAGAATTCAAAGATTGAGTGAGAAATGACTAATCTGCTGATCAATAGTTTGACCAATTCAAATATTTCATTAAGCGAGTTTACGTTTTGATTATCAGTGTTATACGTGAATATAATGATATTGCGCTTGTAAAAGCAACAATTGCATAAATTCTAAAATAAGTCAAGAAATACAAGCTAAATTCTTACTACTTAAATCCTCACTCCCAATCATCAATAAACATTAAGGCTTCTTCCAATTCGCCAAGTGTTTTTTGGTCGTTTTGTTTTTCGGCTACAGCTTTGCCAGCTTTGTAAATGGCAATGGCTTTTTCAAAATCTTCTAATTCTTCATACCACTGACCCAATTGGTAATAAGTACCTAAATAATCAGGAGATTGCTCGGCTAATTTCTCCAATGATTCAATAGCCTCCTTAAATTGGTCAAGCTTGTAGTATTCCAAGGCCAAAGCATAGTTCAGAAAATCGTCTGTTGGGTCTTTCTTTAACATGTCTTGTATCATCGTCAAACGATCATCTGTTTCCATGGCGCTTCGTTTAGTTCTTTAAACCTCAAAGTAAACATTTGTTTTAGGAAGTACAGGTTCTCAGATTCATGAATTAATCATTCGTTGATAAACTCCTAAAATTACCGAAAAGGT
Source organism: uncultured Flavobacteriales bacterium (assembly GCA_913045895.1). Taxonomy (GTDB): domain Bacteria; phylum Bacteroidota; class Bacteroidia; order Flavobacteriales_G; family Salibacteraceae; genus UBA6049. The sequence goes on from CAJWSQ010000024.1 coordinate 5,751, forward strand.
GGTATTGAATTTCGCAAGGGTTAAAATGTACATTTGCATCAATTTTAATTGGACTAATTCTAAATAAGATGATCAGCGCGTACCGTAAGTGGAGTTTATTATTACTCTCAATTCCCGCATTCCTTACTTCGTGTAATCATGATGATGACGATGTTGTAGAGCCAACGGGTATACCAATTCCATCTACCTACAACAGTGCTAACTTCGAAAGCAATGCAGCTGCAGAATTAATCATCTTAGATGAAATTGATGCATTTGTAGATTATCTAGGAACGGCCAATGATGGCGCTCAATTAGACGAAACAACGGCATACAGTTTGTGGAATGGAACGGCTTTGAAAGATGCAGCTCCAGCAGATTTTCAACAAATTATTGAAGAACAAATAGACTATTTAGTTGCGGCAAGTGCCATAGATCCATACGATTGGAATACAGCACCAAACAACAATGGTGGGCATTACGAAGACCGAGTTTTCAATCCATACGGAGTTGAGAGTTTAGAGTTTATTGAGAAATCCATTTTTGGTGGTGTTTTATATCATCATGCCTACGAAATGTACCTGAACTTTGGAGCGGGAATCACGCCAGCTCAAATAGATCAGATTCTTGCTATTTACGGAGCTACTCCAGTTTTTGCCAATACCAGCAATGCTAGTGTGGGTGCAGACAGACATTCAGCAAAATATGCTGCTCGCAGAACACCAGCTGCTGGTGGTTTGTATTTAGATATTAAAGCCAACTTTATTGCGGCTCGTACTTATGCTGAGGCCGGAGCGACTTACAACTCAGAGAAAGAGTTTGCATTGGCAACGGTGTTTTCACTTTGGGAGAAAGTATATGCTTCAACAACCGTAAACTACGCTTACGCAGCCATTGACTATTTAGCTGTAACGAATCCAACAAGCAGCGACATTGCAAGCGGAATGCACAGTTATGGCGAGGCAATTGGTTTCATGAATGGTGTTTACCATTTAGAAGAATCTTACCGCATGATTTCAACGGCTCAGCTTGAGCCTATTTTGGCAAATATGCACACACCTGTAAATCAGGATCCAACAAGTTATCAAATGGTGACTAACCGCGTGAGTGCGTTGGCAGATTTGCAACAAATTTTCGACTCCATTCAAGACATCTACAGTTTTTCAGATGCTGAAATGGAAGCTTTTAAAATCAATTGGGTAAATGAAGAAGGTCGTTAGTAGTGTTTTAAGTTTTTTGCTTTTACTCGTTCTTTTTGCTGGATGTAGAGAGGATGATGGAGGAGATGATCAATCGGTTTCGTTTGATCGTGCTGCCATGTTAGCGAATTACAGCAACAACTTAATTCTACCTGCAATTTCTGATTTGCAAAGCAGTACAAGCGAGTTAGAGACGGCTGTAAATGAGTTGGCTAATAATCCAAATACTGCCAATTTGCAAAAGGCACAAGAAAAGTGGTTAATAGCAGTAACTAACTTTCAGTTTTGCACCAGCTTGAATTTTGGCCCAGGAGAAACCCTTTACGGATCATTTTCAGAAAATGCTGCTACTTTCCCAACAGACACGACTAAGGTTTCGAATTATATAGATTCAGGAGACACTTCTCAAAACAACTTCGATCGTGATGCACGCGGATTCATTGGTTTAGATTATTTCCTTTTTAGAACCAATGCGGTTAACCGTTTGACTAACCAAACAGAGGCTGCTTACATGCGTTCAGCAATGCGCAATTTATCCACTTTGGTGAATGATTTCAAAACCGATTGGGATGCATACGCAACCGATTTTGTTGCCAATAACGGAACGGGTTCTTCATCAAGCATCAGTTTGATGTATAATACTTGGCTAATCAGTTTTGAAGTAATTAAAAACTATAAAGTTGGCTTGCCAGCAGGTTTGCGTGTTGGTCAAACTCAAGCAGAACCAACTCAGGTTGAAGCTTATTACAGCGGACAGAGTTTGGCTTTGATGGAGGCGCATATACAACTGATAGAAAATTTTTATTTCGGAAATAGCCTCAACGGAACCGAAGGTTTAGGTTTTGACGATTACCTTAAAGCTTCAGTAGGAGGCGAGAGTGTATATCAGCAAACCGTTTCCCAATGGAATGCCGTAATGGATGTCTTCAACAGTTTGCCACAAAACAAAACGTGGAGCGAAATGGTGGTTGAAAATCCTGATTTAGCAGATGATTTATACACTGCTTTATCTCAACAAACACGCTTTTTCAAAAGTGAATTGTCATCTCGAATTGGAATTACCATTACGTATGACAGTGGCGATGGTGACTAAGTGAAACGCATTTTCCAACATAGTATTCAGTGGTTAAATCAACCCAAATCAGCAGCACCCTTAGCCGTATTTAGGGTGCTTTTTGGTTTGTTGATGGTATTCAACACCATCCGTTTTTGGTATTTCGGATGGATTGATGATCATTTCATCAAACCGATGTTCCACTTCAAATACTTTGGTTTTTACTGGGTAGAACCACTATCAGCCGATTGGATGTATGTACTCCACATTTTAGCAGGAATTGCAGCATTCTTCATTATGTTGGGTTGGTTTTATCGAATTGCCGCAGTGTTGTTTTTTCTTTTATTTACTTACTTCGAGCTAATCGATCTAACTTATTACCTGAACCATTATTACTTCATCAGTTTGATGAGTTTCATCCTGATTTGGCTTCCAGCTAACAGGTATTTTTCTCTAGATGTTCGGTTTGGTAGAGTTACACAATTACCACAAATTTCACGCTGGCCTTTGTTTTGGGTGAAGTTCCAAATAGCTACGGTATACGTTTTTGCTGGCTTGGCTAAAATCAACTCCGATTGGTTGCTTCACGCATTGCCGTTGCGTATTTGGTTGCCAGCAAACTCAGATATGCCCGTTTTAGGCTGGATGTTTAATTATGAAATCACCAGCTATTTATTCTCATGGGCAGGCATGCTTTACGACACGTTTATCGTGTTTTTCTTGATGTGGAAACGCACTCGTATTTGGGCATATATGGCTGTTATTTTCTTTCACGGAGTTACATCTTGGCTGTTTCAAATTGGCGTTTTTCCGTTGGTGATGAGCATCATCGTTTTGATTTTCTTCTCCGATGAATTCCATCAAAAAGTAATAGGATTTATTCAAAAAGCATTCAGCTGGATTCGATTGCCTAATAAATCGCAATTGGCAATATCATTACCGAAATTAAAACCACTAGCATTCGCAGGATTGGGATTGTACATTTTGTTTCAGCTACTTTTCCCATGGCGATTTATCATATATCCGGGCAGTATGTATTGGACAGAAGAAGCCTACCGTTTTGGCTGGCGAGTGATGTTGGTTGAGAAAGCTGGAACAGCTCAGTTTTATGTTAGAGATGGTGTTACAGGTAGAGAAGGGGAAGTCTATAACCGCGAGTTTTTAAATGCAACACAAGAAAAGCAAATGAGCTTTCAGCCTGATATGATCATTCAATATGCCCATTATTTGAAGCATATTTATGAAGCACAAGGAGTTCAGAATCCATTTGTACGATGCGAGGCTTGGGTAACATTAAATGGTAGACCCAGTCAACTGCTTTTTGATCCACAAATCAACTTGTGTGAAGTGAATGATAGTTGGCAACCCAAAACGTGGATAAATCCATTAAAGCATGATTAAGGTGATTTCTCATATTGCAATGTTGTTGTTGTGCTTGCTATCCACTCAGCTTTTAGGAGTAGAGGTTAGTGGAACAGTGCGTTCAAATAGCAATCCAATTGCTGATGCTTTGGTGGTAATCAATCCTGGAGCCATTCAAACATTCACCGATTCAAAAGGACATTTTTCGATTGAGATTGAGAAACGTGGCGAATTTCAAATTCAAGTTCATCAACCGGGGTTTAAAGTATTAACGCAAGACTTCACCATTTCTGAACAACCTGTAAACCTAGAACTTACTTTACAACCGTTAGCCATTAACCTGAACGAAGTTTCTGTTCAAGCAGAGCAAGTTTCTACAGGAGTTGGAATGGCTAGACTTTCATCTGTTGATGGTGTGGCAATTTATGCAGCCAAGAAAAATGAAGTGATATTATTAGACTCACTTACTGGAAATAAAGCAACCAATAATGCGCGTCAAGTTTATGCGAAAGTCCCTGGATTAAACATTTGGGAAAGTGATCAAGCAGGAGTGCAGCTAGGTATTGGAGCTAGAGGATTGAGTCCAAACAGAACGTCTAATTTCAATACCAGACAAAATGGGTATGATATTGCAGCTGATGCATTGGGATACCCTGAAAGTTATTACACTCCACCTGTTGAAGCTATTGAGCGTATCGAATTGGTTCGTGGTGCTGCTAGTTTACAATACGGAACACAGTTTGGCGGTATGCTCAACTTCCGATTGAAAAGAGCTCCTGTTGAAGATGGAATAAAAGTGAATAGCCGACAAACAGTAGGTTCATACGGTCTGTTTACTTCGTACAACGCTATTCGAGCACGCAAAGGAAAATGGGGTGTATCGACTTTCTATCAATACAAACGCAGCGATGGTTGGCGACCAAATTCTGAGCTTCAACAACACACTGGACATATTCATGTTTCCTACAAAATCAACCCGAAAATGGACATCTCAGCTGAATACACGCACATGCAGTATTTAGCACATCAACCGGGTGGTTTAACCGATTTAGAGTTTGAAGATGATCCATCACAAAGTAAGCGTGAGAGAAATTGGTTCCGAGTAAAATGGAATGTATTCAACTTGAACTACGAGTATAGAATCAGCAACAAAACCATTTTAGATGTCCGTAATTTTGGGTTAATTGCCTCTCGTGAAGCATTGGGGAATCTAGGTAGAATCAACCGATTAGATGATGGTGGAAATCGAACCTATATTTTAGGTGAATACGAAAACTGGGGAAATGAAACCCGCTTGCTACATCACTACAAATTAGTAGGGAAGCCAGTAAGTTCATTGGTTGGAATTCGTGTTTATCGGGGGAATTCTCAAGCAGATCAAGGGGATGCCAATAACAGCGATGGCCCTGATTTTGAATTCAACAACCCATCTGATTTGGAAGGTTCATCCTTTACTTTTCCGAGTTGGAATATTGCTGCGTTTACTGAACATGTTTTCCGAGTTACTGACCGATTTAGCGTTACTCCAGGTTTACGCTACGAATACATTGCTACAGATGCATCGGGTTGGTACAAGCAGATTGTGAGAAACATGTCGGGAGATATCATCTCAAGCCAAACGTTTCCAGAAGAACGCAGTTTAGAGCGCAATTTTGTACTTGCTGGATTAGGGTTGGGTTATAAACTACCTTCAGGATTGGAGTTTTATGGAAACTTCTCTCAAAATTACCGTGCCATCACATTCAACGATATCCGAATTGATAACCCCAATTTCAGGGTTGATCCAGATATCAGTGATGAATTCGGTTATAATGTAGATTTAGGTATTCGTGGAACATGGTCGTATTTCTTGAATTACGATTTGAGCTTTTATTATTTGGCTTATAACAACCGTATTGGTTTTGTTACAGGAATTGATTCTGTAACCTATTTAGAGCAACGCATTCGCACCAATGTAGGTGATTCCAGATCGTATGGAATTGAAGGTTATGCAGAGGTAGATTTCTGGAAATTGATTGCTGGTAAATCAGCCAAAACAACTTTATCTTGGTTTGTGAATTTAGGTTTGCTAAGCGCGACTTACATTTCATCAGAAGATCCATTGGTAGAGGGGAATGATGTAGAGTTGGTTCCGCCAGTAAACATCAAAACAGGTTTGAACTTTGTGCGAGGTAAATGGAAAGCTTCTTACCAATTCACATATGTTTCGGCTCAATTTACGGATGCTTACAATACTGAAGAGCCTGTTTCAACAGCTATTTCAGGTGAAATTCCATCTTATATGATCAGTGATCTTTCGGGATCTTTCCATCACAAATGGCTACAAATAGAAGCAGGAGTCAACAATCTATTGGATGAAAGCTATTTTACAAGAAGGGCTACAGGCTATCCTGGTCCAGGAATTATACCTTCAGATCCGAGAACGTTTTATTTAACGGTTGGAGTTAATTTTTAGGCTGCCTCGTTTTTCAACGACTTTAACCATGCTCCCAACACAGCCAAGGCTTTTCGCCTGATTGGATCTTTGCTTAAAAACACATCGTGTTTGGCGCCATCAATTTCAACGCGTTTTAGCTTTTTAGAAATACGCGGAGCAAATTTGCGCATCGAAGAAACGTCTAAAACGGCATCGGCATAATGCATATCATCATTCCATTTGAAAATGTGATTTACACTGCGTTCGCTGTGAATGACCAATGTTGGAATGTTGAGATATAACCCTTTTCGCAATCGTTTTTGGGCTTGAAATATAGCATTTACCCATCCCGCTGGAATATCGTAACCTTCAATGGGTTTCCAATCGAGGTTGTAATCCCAATCGCCCATGTATGTTTTATGTAAACTCTTTCCGTAAAGCTTACTCAGCTTGAGAGCAATGTTGATTTTAGGCAATTTTCTACCAATCCAAGCTAAAAATGGAATAGCTGTTTTGCGTAAAATTTTAGGGTAATTCATCTGAAAGAATGGGCTATTCAATGCCAAAGCATCAACCAAATTTCCTTCAGGTGCTTCGGCAACAAATAGGGGAGCTGTTAATCCACCTGTTGAATGTCCCATCAAAACCAGAAACTCATGGTCTTGTTTGATTTGCTTAACGGCAATCCCAATTTCCTCAAAGTACTCGCTTATTTTCCAAACCATGTTTGGGGTTTGGTGCGGAAGTAAGCTACGTCCGTATTTGCGTAAATCGAGCGCGTAAAATCCAAATCCTTGATTGATGATATATTCTGCTACGTGATCTTGAAAGAAGTAATCTACATAGCCGTGAATGAGTAATACCGCCTGCGAAAATTCTTTTGAACGCTTGTGAGAAATAAGCGTAGCAACAACTTCACCCTCTTTGTCGGGCTGAAGCGGAATGGTTTGATATTCGTAATTGGAATTATTCATTCAAAGAAATCTACTTCAGAAAGATAAACGGATTTCATCAAGATATAGTCATCATCTAGAAATAAAAAATCCCCGATTTTGTTCAAACCGGGGACTCAAAATATGTGATTTTAAAATCCTTAACCTAAGAAAGGATATTTGTAATCTTCAGCAGGAACAAATGTTTCTTTTAATGTTCTTGGTGAAACCCAACGCAACAAGTTTAAGATAGAACCTGCTTTATCGTTAGTACCAGAACCTCTTGCTCCACCAAATGGTTGTTGACCTACAACAGCACCAGTTGGTTTATCATTAATGTAGAAGTTACCAGCAGCGTGAACCAACTTGGTTGTAGCTTGCTCAATCGCATAACGATCCTGCGAGAAAATAGCTCCAGTTAGAGCATATTCAGAAGTTGAATCAACCAATTCTAATGTTTTCTCCCATTCATCAGCTGGATATACGTAAATAGTTAAAACAGGACCGAAGATTTCTTCAACCATGGTTCTGAATTGTGGATCTGGAGTAACAGCAACCGTAGGTTCAATGAAGTAACCTTTAGAGCCATCGTAATTTCCACCAACAATGATTTCAGCGTCATTACTTTCCTTAATGAAATCGATGTACCCTGAGATTTTATCAAATGCTTTTTTATCGATTACTGCATTGATGAAGTTATTGGTATCTTCAGGAGTACCCATTTTAAAGTCTTTCACCTGACTCACCAAATGTTCTTTCACTTCTGGCCAAATGTTATCTGGAACATAAGCTCTGGATGCAGCAGAACATTTTTGTCCTTGAAATTCAAAAGCACCACGCGCTAAGTTTGTTGCTACTTGTTTCGCATTTGCTGTTTTGTGAGCAACAACAAAATCTTTACCGCCAGTTTCACCAACGATACGTGGATAAGTACGGTATTTATCTATGTTGTTTCCAATTGTTTTCCACAAGTGGCGGAATACACCAGTAGAACCCGTAAAGTGTAATCCAGCAAAATCTTTGTGTTCGAAAACTACATCGCCAGCATCCGGACCATCAACTAAAACCAAGTTGATTACTCCATCAGGAAGTCCTGCAGCTCGGAATAATTCCATTACAAAGTGAGCTGAATAAACCTGAGAATCTGCTGGTTTCCAAACAACGGTATTACCCATTAATGCTGGAGCCATTGGTAAGTTACCAGCAATTGCGGTAAAGTTGAAAGGAGTTATAGCAAACACAAAACCTTCAAGAGGACGGTGTTCTAAACGATTCCACATACCTGGATGACTTCCTGGTTGCTCAGAATACAACTGAGTCATGTACTCTACGTTGAAACGTAAAAAGTCAATCAACTCACAAGCAGAATCAATTTCAGCTTGGTATACATTTTTACTTTGAGCCAACATGGTAGCAGCATTCAAGCGATCTCTCCATGGTCCAGAAAGTAAATCGGCAGCTTTTAAAAAGATTGAAGCACGTTGTTCCCATGACAAAGCTTCCCAAGCTGGCTTAGCAGCTAAAGCAGCATCAATGGCTTTTTGAACGTGGCCAGAGTTACCGTAATTTCCAGTTCCAATCTGATGCTGGTGATCATGTGGAGGAGAAAGAGGACGCTTGTCATCTGTGAAAATTTCTTCACCTCCGATAAACATGGGTACATCAGTATGAGCGTTATATAGACTTTTGTACGTGTTTAACAACGACTCTTTTTCAGCAGATCCCGGAGTATAGGCATTAACAGGCTCGTTAACGGCCTTCGGAACTTGATAAAATCCTTTTGACATAACTTATTCGTTTTTTTATTACTGGGAATATCCGTGCCAGTGGTGACAAATGTAGGAAAATCAATTTCGAAATTGGGTGATAAAAGTATCAGCTTATTATGCTGGTGGATCACACATTTTACGCAACATTTCTGTAGCTTCCTGATCGCCAAGTTCTGAAGCTCTTTTGAATGACGTACATGCTTTGTCGTAGCGCTTTACAGCTCGGTAAGCCAATCCTAAGTTAAACCAAGAATCAGGTTGTGATTTATCTATTCTTATACTGGTGTTTAAAAATCGAGCAGCATCGGTATAGTAGCCTTGAGTTAATAACCAAGTGCCCATTTGATAAAAGTTAGCAGCTGATGGATCATCTTTAATCAAATCAAATTTTCCGAGTTCTAATTTTTGACCTGCTTCAAGTTGACTTTTGTTGTCGTCATATTGTTTGGTTTTAAAGTCGAAGTTTAAAACCTGAGTGGCCACAAATTTTCCGGTTTCTTTTGGATCAGAAATTTCCCATTTTTTGTTACTCAGCCAAATAATTCGTTCAGCTTCCATCACAAACATGCCGCTTAATTCAGCCATGTAGTTTTGTTGAGTAGTGTCAATTCCACTGTTCAGATCAATGCTTTCAGTTAGTGGGCGAGTGGAAATAATATTACCAGCTGTATCTATCTTTACTTCAACATCTGCTTGTGCATTTATTCCGTAATATCTAGCCAATTTGGGCAATACCATATTCTTTTGAACAAAAGCTGAGAACGACTCTTCACCACCTTTAAAGGTAGCTTCAGCATCTTTGTTTTGTGGAATATCAGCCTCGAATTTACTTTTTTTAGGCTTATCGGTCTCATTACCACAGCTCCACAACAGAAGAGACAACACAATCAAGGGGAATATTTTTCGCATCCAAATGATATTTTGAAAATAGTGCCGCAAATATAGCTTTCCATCGTTGTAAACAACTGTGTGAATTACTCTCTTAAAATGCATCGCAGCAAAAAGCGTTACAATCTTATATTTGCCCATTAAGATATACGAAGCACATTGAAACTGATCAAATTTTTCTTTTCGAAAGCATTTTGGATAAATGTTGTGATAGCAATTGTAATAACCGTTGCAGGTGTTTACTTGGCTGTAAAATGGCTAGATAGCTACACATTACATGGTGAAACCATTACAGTGCCAGATTTAAAAGGATTCCATTACACAGAAGTGGAGCCTTTTTTAGATGACAAAAAGTTGCAGGCTATCATTATTGATTCAATCAACAACCCTGAAGAACCAAGAGGTGTAGTTTTAGATCAAACTCCTAAAGCCGATGCGTTGGTGAAGGAGGGAAGAAAAGTTTATTTAACAATCAACTCATTGGAGCCACCTAAAGTGGTATTTCCAACTTTAAACGATTTAACACTTCGTCAAGCTAAAGCGCGTTTGGTAACTTACGGATTAGACATTGATTCATTGATGTTTAAACCGAGTGAATGCTCAAGATGTGTAATCGGAGTGATGTATAAAGGGCAGAAACTATTACCTGGAACCGAAATAGCTAAAGGCGAAAAAGTAACGCTTATTGTAGGCTCAGGAACCAGTACAGAGCAAATTCCTCTTCCGATGTTGTATGGAAAAACAGTTGATGAGGTTGAGTCGCATTTATTCAATGTGGGATTAACCATGGGAGTTATCTCCTTTGACGAAACTGTTTTCACAGCAGAAGATAGCGCTACAGCTAAAGTGTTTAAAATGTATCCTGCTTTCGATTTAGAAGAAGATCAAATGATCTTTATGGGTAAATCGATAGATATATTCTTAACATCAGATAGCACTAAAATCCCTGATTTAGAGTTAATAGAACAAGACTCAACTCTTACAGAATAATATGACGAATAAATCGGCATTTTTAGGTTTTCTATTATTTCTAGTTGCGATTTCAACTTGGGCTCAAAAAGATAGTTTGACTCCTTTGTATGGAAATCCTAGGCTATATCCACAATATGCTCCTGTTCAAGTGGCTCGAGATAACGGTGATAAGAACCAGTATATCTTTGAATTTGATACACTTAGTTTGCCTTTCGTTGATGATTTCACTGAAAATCATATGAAAAGCTACTATTGGGACTCGTCTACAGCCGGTGTTACTATTGAGCCGTTTTACTTGTTTAAAATGGACACCGCCTATCCTGTTTTCTATGAAGCCATGTACGATACTTCGTATGATTATTTCTATGACTCAACCAACGGTTACTGGGATTCAACCATGAATAACGAAACCTACATTGAGTTTTTAGACGCTAACACACAGCAGATTACTTTTATTGATACCGTTTGGCCCAAACCAAATGGAGAAATCATTAATGGTCAGTTAGATACACTCAACTCACCAGATACCGTTTATGAAAATACGTTAGATACCATTTTTACCATTCCAAGTTCTGGTGATCAGGTTTTTTGGACAGATTCAGATGTGTTTATCAATCGCAGTTATGGCATGTTTGAGCCGACATACGGAGTTGCCACATTTGATGGATTAGATTCTTTAGGTCATCCTTATGTCTCTCTCGGCAATTCTTCAGCACAAGGAATTGCTGATTATTTGACATCGGCTCCTATTGATATGTTAAACAATCCGCTAGGTGGCGTTTATACGGTAGCTGATAGCGTTTACTTCAGCTTTTTTGTTCAGCCTGAAGGATTGGGCGATCGTCCTGAAGAAGCAGATTCATTGGTTTTGGAATTTTACGATATGGATGCCAATAACTGGGTTTCTATGTGGAACATGGAAGGTCAGGCATTGACTAATTTCCAACAAGTGTTTATTAAATTGGAGCAAGGGAGATGGTATCGCGATGGATTTAGATTCCGATTTAAAAATTATGCCTCGTTGAATGGTGCTTTTGATCATTGGAATATCGATTACGTTCGATTGGATGTGAATAGAGCTGATGCTCAAAATCTTCCGCTAGATGATGTTGCTTTTGTGGGGCAGGGTGAAAGTATTATTCAAGAATACACAAAGATGCCTTGGTCTCACTTCAAGTATGATCCGAGTTTGTATATGAAATCGGAGTTGACAACAACATCGTATAACAACAGTGATCAAACCAAAAACGTGCGTTTCGGAATTGAAGTTTATGAAGGAAACTCTATGGTGTTTCAAACCAATTTCAGCAACAACGTTGAGCCTGTATTTCAACCTGCTACAACTGTCGATATGACCATCGATATTACACCATTTGTTCTATCAGATACGGCAAATTCGCAGCGCTATACTTTTGATGTAAGAAGTGTTCTGAATACTACGCCAGACGTAAATAGAAGTAACGATACACTGATTCACAAACAAGATTTTGGAACGTTCTACGCCTATGATGATGGAACAGCCGAAAATGGTTATTATCTGGTAAGTTCAGGAGCTAAAATGGCTGTTGAATATACCGTTCCAATAGTTGATACCATGCGAGCTGTAAATATCTATTTCCCTGAATCTGGTGATGATTTTTCGGCTTATTATTTCAGGGTTTGTGTATGGAGTTCTCTTAGTCCAGAGGTAAAAGTTTTTGAATCTATTTATACCAATCCAATTTTCAGTTTCGATAGAAATAGAGTGGTTAGGTATGATATTGATCCGCTACCAGTATCTGGTACTTTTTACGTTGGAATTGAGCAGTTAAATAACCCGGTAGTAGTCGGATTCGATCGTAATGTAGATTCGCAAAGCAAAGTGTTTTACAATACAGATGCTGGTTGGACCAATGCAAGCTATACTGGTTCTTTAATGATTCACCCAGAGTTTGATACCATTTACTATCCTTGGGATGTTTCTACTGAAGATTTACCAATGAGTGCCGATGAGGTGAATGTATTCCCAAATCCAGCTCAAGATGAGGTTACCATCAATTGGAACAAAGAAGATCAAGTTGAAGTATCATTGTTAGACATTAGTGGCAGAACTTTGTATCGCCAATCAACTTTTGGAAACCAAACTCAAATACCACTTTCTAACTGGAATAATGGTGTTTATTTGATTCAGATAGAATCGACCCAATCTACCCAACCTGTCGTAAAACGATTAGTTATTAGCAGATGACAAGCGAAGAATTAGGGAATATTGAAGAAGAGGAGCAGGATTTAGTTGAACACTTTCGCGTTGTTGCTGATGAAGGTCAAAAACCGGTTCGAATAGATAAATTCTTAAATGATCGTTTACCAAAAATGTCTCGAAACCGCATTCAAGATGGATTGAAAAGCGGTAATATTTTGGTGAATGATGTTCAGGTAAAACCCAACTATAAAATCAGACCAGCAGACGAGGTAACGCTTGTTTTGGCTGAAGAAAAGCAAGAGTTTAAAGTAGTTCCTGAAGAAATTCCATTGGATATTGTTTATGAAGACGATGAACTCATTGTAATCAATAAACCAGCTGGTTTGGTAGTGCACCCAGGAAGTGGAAATAAGTCTGGAACACTAGTGAACGGATTACTCTATCACATCCAGAATTTGCCAACAGGTTCTAATGGCTTAGATCGTCCTGGAATCGTACATCGTATTGATAAACTAACATCTGGACTGATGGTGGCTGCTAAAACAGATTTCAGTTTGAATAATCTGGCCATGCAGTTTTTTCACCGTACCATAAATCGTAAATACATTGCTTTTGTTTGGGGCGATCCAGCAGAAGATGAAGGAAGAATAGAAGGTCATATCGGTAGAAGTTTAAAGAACCGTAAACTAATGACTGTTTTCCCTGATGGAGAATACGGAAAGCCTGCAATTACCAATTATAAGGTTATAGAACGGTTAGGTTACATTACTATGGTTGAGTGTAAGCTAGAAACTGGAAGGACACATCAGATTCGTGTTCACATGGCTCATATTGGTCACCCACTTTTTGGAGATCCAGAATACGGTGGCGATAAAATCTTAAAAGGAACAACATTCAATAAGTACAAACAATTTGTACAAAACTGTTTTCAAATCTTACCGCGTCAAGCGCTGCATGCTCGAAGTTTAGCTTTTGAGCATCCAACAACAAAAGAGTTGATGAAATTTGAAAGTGAGTTACCTGATGACATGCAAACGGTTCTAGAAAAGTGGCATGTTTATACTTCGTCTAGAAACACATAATTCATGTACAAGGGCTTCTTCTTTATCATATTCTTAGCATTATTTCAGAGTTGCTCAGTAGGAGTTGGAGGTGCTGTTGGAGTAGGCGGAGGAACTGGTTATGGAACAGGGGTTGG
>CAJWSQ010000025.1 GCA_913045895.1 uncultured Flavobacteriales bacterium
AATAGCTACAATGCAAACTTTACGAACCGCTACCACGAGCTCCCACCATGCACGATCATCTCGGTATCCTAAATATAGAAGTCCATATCGAGTATGAAATTGTCTTTCGTGCAATTTATCTTTGTTACGCATCAAATGCATGGTACCAACAAGAGGTAATCCAATAATATATAATATAATTTGTGGTATAGTTAACATTAATAAATGCTTAAGATGTGCACCGTGAAAACATCTTTCTCAACCATCAAAAAGGTTTACTGTGCCGAGATGAAGAACCGTATCTTTCGTGATTTCTTCGAAGTTATGAGCCTTCTCAAAGGTGGTGGAGGCCGCGCCCAATGGCGGCCATTGCTGGACGAGCTTGACACTCTTTCAGAAGCGGGGAATACACCCGAGTTCGTACACTTGTTGCTTTTCCAATGCCTCAAGAAAATCGATAGCAGCCCTGCAATCAACATCGTCATTTTTATGATGCAGCATTGGGTCCTGTGCTTTTCGGCTTTCCAGACCAAGTATCTTACGGAAAACGCCAAGTCTCATGTTAGACCGCGGCATGAGACAACCCCCAGCGGAAATAAAACCGAAAAACGCTTTATTGATGCCGTTCATGATGCTTTAGATCAAGCCATGACCAAGCACAATAATTTGGTGTTGATGGGTCAAGACATTGCCGATTATGGCGGTGTGTTTAAAGCTACTGAAGGATTTACCGATAAGTACGGCAAAGACCGTGTTCGCAATACGCCATTGTGCGAGAGTGCTATTTTAGGTGCTGGTTTGGGATTAACCATCAACGGTTACAAAGCCATGGTTGAAATGCAGTTTGCTGATTTCGTTTCTGAAGGAATCACGCAGATTTGTAACAACTTGGCTAAAATTCACTGGCGCTGGGGACAAAATGCCGATGTAGTTGTGCGTATGCCAACTGGTGCAGGAGTTGCCGCTGGGCCGTATCACTCACAAAGTACTGAGGCTTGGTTTGCACACACGCCAGGATTAAAGGTGGCTTATCCTGCTTTCCCAGCAGATGCCAAAGGTTTGTTGTTGCGTGCTTTTGAAGATCCAAATCCGGTGTTGTTTTTCGAGCATAAAGCTTTGTACAGAAGTGTGAGCGAAGAAGTTGCCGAAGGTTATTATTCACTGCCATTCGGAAAAGCCAATGTGTTAACAACAGGTTCTGAGTTGACTATTGTGACTTACGGATTAGGTGTTCACTGGGCGTTGGAAGAAGCCAAAAATCACCCTGAAGGTGTTGTTGAAGTCATTGATTTGCGCACACTTGTTCCGTTAGACGAAGAAACCATTTATGCATCAGTCAATAAAACGGGTAAAGTATTGGTGTTGCACGAAGATGTGGCTCGCGGTGGATTTGGTGGCGAATTGGTAGCTCTCATCAACGAGCATTGTTTTGAACAATTAGATGCTCCTGTGAAACGCTTGGGAAGCTTGAATACAGCCGTGCCATTTGCTCCAGAATTAGAGCAAGGTTTCTTGGCTAAAAGCAAGTTAAGCGAAACAGTAAATAGCTTGTTAGATTACTGATTCTCGCGAACAGCAACCACTCCTTTGTAAAAGAAGAACAACGATCCGGCCATGAGTAAATGGCTGATGTCGTCTTTGTTTAACCAAAGATGCGGATTGATTTTGCCCAAAAAGAAAATGGCTGAAGGCAGCAAGAAAACAATGCCTTTCCAAAACCATGCAAATCCAGCGTTTTTGTGTTTTTGGTAATACGCTGATGGAATTGCCAAGAAGAAAATCAAACCGACAATGGAGTTGATAGCAACAGGCAAAAAGTTGAGTAAGCTAAATGCCAAGGCCAAAACAGCCAATGCTTTTACTAAACTGAAACCAATGAGAAATTGCTTTTTAGCTGAGGGCTGAAACTGCGTAATCATGGCTTGTTCTACAATGAAAACGGCAATTACGCCAAATCCCCAGGCAGGAATTTTAGATGGCCAGCCCCAGTACAAAAACAGTCCGTGACTGAATGCACTGGTAAAGCCTGCAATGCCGTAAAATAGAAAGAACAATTTCCAGCGATACTCAAACAACGAAGGCGTTTGATTTTTGCGCAGTTGGTTAAAAATCCACCACGAGCACCCCGCCATAATGAAGTTGGTAACAATGGCCATGGGTTCTAAGATGGTTAGGCCAAACACATCCAGTTCAATTTTGGGGTAATTCGCTCCGATTAACATGCGGCAAATGTAGTTGCTAAACCCATTAATACTTCTTAAAAACTTTCTCACCGGCATTTATAGCCACTGTAAGCAAGTTTTCTTTGGGCGGAATGGGACACGAATACTTGTGGTTATACGCACAATACGGGTTGTAAGCCAAATTGAAATCCAGTTCTATGGTTTTTCCAGTTGGACTCACATCTAAATACCTACCACCACCATAGGTTTCTAATGCGCTGGTGGCATCTGCAAACGGAACAAAAAGCGTGGTGTCTTCTTCGTTATCTAGGTTTTGGTAGACCGATAACTCACACGGATTGCCGTTGATCTCAAAACGAGCAATGCCGCGTTTTACATAAACAGGAAGCCGATCTGTTGTGGTTGGCATCTGGAAAGGTTGGGCAGTATCAATGGCTATGAACTCGGCTACAACGCGGTAATTGCTATCTACAGGAAAGTAGTTTAAACCCGCAAATTTTGGTATATCACCTTCTTCTAAAGGCGAGTGATCAGTATTGCTAAACTCTCGGTTTTTGTCTTTGCGGTGTTGAATAATCTTTTCTCGGTAGGTTTTAGGCGCCTCGTTAGATGAACAACCCAACAACACACCCGCTGCAACAGCTATAATTCCAATCCATTTGTACATGCCGCAAAGATAGGAGGGGAGAGTGAAGAGTTAAAGTGCTATGAGGAAAAATAGTGTGGGATGGGAGGTAGAGAGAGAACTAGTTCTTTGTTTCAATCCAAGTCACTTCAAGTTCGTTAACTCTTCGTTCAACAAATTTATTTTCTTTGATTGAGTATGTATTCTTTGTTTTATCGAAGAAAAGAAAGAGAACCATTATTGTTTCATTTTCTGGAACATTTTCATATCCTTTATACTTTGAAAATAATTGGTTCATTCGTGGTGTGTCTTTAAGTAATACAGCTACAAACTCCTTAGTTGGTAGAAATTTATAAACCGAATATTTTTTCAAGTCGATATCTATTAACTTTTTATTAAACATATATCCTTTGTGTTATTCAATTATTGATAATTTATTTATTGCAGTGGTTGATAAGTATAGAATTACTCTTCAATAATTATCTCATCAATAGCTTCTTTCAAGGATGATTGTAACTCTGTAAGTAGGTTGATGTAACTGATAGAGTTATTATCTTTTGCGATTCTTATATATTCAATTTCCATATTTTCCCCGAATTCAATCGATCTTTCCTTTATAAGCTGAATGTCCTTTCTTAGGTTACTAATATTCTCTATAATTGGATACAATCTAATGTCTAAAGTTTCAGTTTCATTTCTCATTTTCATAGCTTGCTCAACAAAATTATATAGTACATTATTTATCTGTTCTATGTCGGTCTCTGTACTTGGGGCAGAGTTTTGGTCATAACTCCCATTGACTACAGAGTAATAACTATTTATTGTTTCGTTAACAAGCCTTGTACTTTCCTGCTCTAAATACTTTTCACGGCCATATTCATATCTAGCTTCATTTAGGTAATCAGATAATTTATTCATCAAATCATTAAGCCCATTTCGGATTTTCATTTTTTCATTAAAAATCTCGACATCATGCTTTTGAGATTTTTGGTATATTTCACTGAATAATTCTGGTAGAAAATCTATTAGATTATAGAGATTACTGAAATCAGTTATCCATTTGTCTTTGTGACTCAAGAAAAGTTTATACCCCTCAAAAATTCCTAATCTGTCAATTTCAAGGGTTCTACTATAATTTCTGTATGGGCTCCTTGTAAGGGAGTTGTTTAAAAAAGGTTTTTCTATTAAGTTACTTGAATACTTCTTAATATTTTCAGCTTTACTTTTGATATCAGTTATTATCATTAATAAGTCTGCATTTAGCAGGCTTAATTTATTTAAAGAATCTTGTTTTTTGTTATTGATCCTATTTTGCTTTTCAGAGTTGAAACTTTGTTCAAATTGACTTATTTGAATTTCATTAGCTTTTATTTGCATATAAAATGCTAAAAAAGTTAGCAATACACCAACCAACGCAATGAATGGATTTAATATTCCTCCAATCGTATCACCAATCTGACCAGTATTCGAGAAGTCAGGGGTTCCGAGAATAGAATTATGTGTGAAAATAATAGGAGAAAAGATAGCAAATAACAGTATTGATAATGCAATTACTAATATAGCTTTTGTGACTTTGTCCCAATGTTGGGATTTTCTGTTCTCTTTCATAGTAATAAATTCATCTGATTTAATTTAAGTACGGAAAGCTATGAGTATATGTATAAATGATGCTTTGTAATAAAAAAACAACTTCTCAAGAGCGAAAAGCATGTAAGTGGAAATTTGCATAACATGGGGTTTTAGATGAGGCTAATTTATGTTTTTTGGTAGGAGTAGGGGTATAACGTATGAGGAAATGTGGTGGAGTGGTTTGAAGGTTAGGTGTTTGTGTTTTGCTCAATAGAGGCTGTTTTTCTGAAAGAAGTTGTGATACTCGAACTAGATTTAACCGTAGAGATCCTGAAACAAGTTACTCGTTGAGTAAATATTTCAGCGGAACTCGTGAGATCGCTTCGCTAGTTCAGGATGACGGTTATTTTGTGTTCGAACTTCTATTCATGGTCATGCTGGACTTGTTTCAGCATCTCAACTATTATTGGCTTGTATAAACTCCACTGTCTCCCTCGATACAATACCTTACTTCGTCAGTATCACTCGGGATAGCAGTTTTCTTGTGTTTGGTTCTTAATACTTCGTACTGCTTTTGTGAAATATCTTTGTGCGCTTTGTGCCTTTTGTGGTTGAAAAGAAGTTTTCATGCTAGCGTAATCCCACTGTCTCCCTCGATACAATACCTCACTGCGTTCGGTATCACTCCGGATGGCAGTCAATTCGTACTTGGTTCTTAATACTTGATACTTCTTTTGTGATAACTCTTTGTGCCTTTTGTGGTTGGGGAAAGAAGTTTGAAGGTTTGGGAGTTTGTCCCGATAGCTCGGGATCAAGAACATACTAATGCTTCACTTACGTGAATTCATTGTAGTTCTATGATAGGTTTGTGTAAGTCCCTCTGTCTCCCTCGATACAATACCTCACTGCGTTTGGTACCACTCGGGATGACAGTTTCCTTGTACTTTGTACTTAATACTTCGTACTTCTTTTGTGAAATCTCTTTGTGCGCTTTGTACCTTTTGTGGTTGGGGAGAAGTTTGCATGTTAGCTTAATACTACTGTCTCCCTCGATACAATCCCTCACTGCGTTCGGTATCACTCGGGATGACAGACTCTTTGTACTTGGTACTTAATACTTCTTACGGCTTCCTTCTTGTTTGTTGAACTTTATCTTTCTCGCTAAATTATGAGAGGGAAGTTCAATCAATCTATAATACACGTAAGAGAGTGAGATCGAGAATACAACTGCGGCTAGAACGGTTGCCATTTTTGTGAAAATAGTTCCAGTTAAAGGAGCTAAAAAATAGATCAACGAGCCACCAAACGCACCATGAAGTAAATAGAAGGAATAGGATTGCTGTCCTAATTTGGTGAGCCAATTCTTTTCTGAAATCGGGATATTGATAACCAGTATGCCTGCAAGAAGATAAACAGCTGCCACAACGCTAAATATATATCCCACTTGAATAAGGGCTAGCCCCATTAATATTAAATCAATTCGGTTCTTTTTATCGCTGATCATCCAAGAAGACAGGAGTGAACCCAATGTGAATATGGGTGCATATTTAAACAGTAATTCATACTCCCTCACAAACAACCCGACCACACAAAACAAGATGTATGAACCGTATTTAATAAGTGGTTTTTTGGATGCAAAAAGTGGAAATAGAAGCGCTATGAATAAATAAAATTGAAGCTCTAGAGCGAGTGTCCAATACACAATATTATACCACTCATAGTCGAAAAATAAGACGGTGTAAGTGATGTGGTGCAAAACCCTGTAGATGTCAATACTAAATGTTTGTCCGCCCTTCAGTGCCCATGCGTAAGCAATTAAAATGTAGACCAATATAGATACGATGTAGGGTATTTCAATTCTAACCCATCTTCTTGCTAAAAACCTCCCCGATTTTTTGATGTGGTAATTTTGCCTGTTCATGTATAGGGTGATCAAAAAGCCAGAGATCAGAAAGAAAACATATACGATATCAGGCAATATCAGCGAAGCGTGTCTGATGGTGCTATCTGCTTCAAATAATACCACATTGGAGTCATCGTAATTGATGAAATGATATATAGCAATAACGAGTGCCGTTACCCCCCGCAATAAATCTATAGACTGAAAATATTTTGGGCTTCCTTTCATGAAGACGCTTTGGGTAATCTCTTTTTTGAGTTGGGTTATCTAGTTAGAGGGTGAAAGTAAGTTGAATGGATCAATAAATCCAAGCTTTTAACCGCTGTAGATAATAATCGTTGAAATTATTCAACGGTATCGATTTTTTTCAACTCCCGTTCAACGCGGAGATACATCCAGACGATGAGGATGGATAATATTGAAAAGCTGATTACAAGCCCCCATGTCACAGATGTTCTGATGACAAAACCCAAGATGATGGATAGGAGGTACCACAACCCGATTTTCATGAGCTTAATACCTGAGTAGATTTGTGCAAAATCCCAAAGTTGTTGACTGTTCATAGAGCGTTTGGTGCGGTAACCATACATGCTGTTGATTTCTTTGGGAGGCGCTTTGTACAAGATGTAACCAGCCAAAATCAAAATCGGCCCCGTTATTAGCGGCACCATAATTAAAGGACTTTCCCAGCTCATATCTTAGTAATCAACATGTTTGATTATTGTGATAATAGTAATAGTCTGTTTGATAGAATCAACGTTATATACAATAACATATCCTTTATAAACAAGATCTCGATTTTCTTTAGAAGGATAAAAAATAGACTCTCTATGCTTAAATGGAAATTTTTGAAGTTCAACTATACGTTTAGAAAGTCCGGCTTTAAAGTTTCTAGCTGCAAGTGGTTTGTCTTCGGCAATATATTGAATTTGTCTATTAAGCCTATTAATGTAATTATCTGTCAGAAGGACTTTCATACTGTTTGATGGTTTCCTCAAATATGGCATCTGCTTCTTCTAGAGTGTAAAGTTTAGCTTCACCAGATTTAACTCTAGCAATTTCATGCTGAACATGAGTCTGATCTTTAATGAATTGACTATCAGAATCTATGATTTCTACATCCTCAACCTTAAAGCGTTTTAATAACTTTAAAAATTGACCCAGTATTTGATCGTTAACCTTTAATTTTAAAGTTGCCATACATCAAATATAAAGAATTGAGAATCAAGTTCCACCTACTTCAATTCTGGGATTAAGAATTTACCCGTGTGCGAGTTTTTCGCTTTAGCTACCTCTTCAGGTGTTCCGGTAACCAAAATCTGTCCACCCCCTTTTCCGCCTTCAGGTCCTAAATCAATCAAGTGATCGGCCACTTTAATGATATCCATGTTGTGCTCAATCACAATAACGGTGTTGCCTAATTCAACCAAACTTTGAAGCACGTCCAATAAAATGCGGATATCTTCAAAATGCAAACCAGTTGTTGGTTCATCTAAGATGTAAACCGTGTTTCCTGTATTTTTCTTCGAGAGTTCTGTTGCCAGTTTTACACGTTGTGCTTCACCACCCGAAAGCGTTGTAGAAGACTGACCTAGAGTGATGTAACCCAATCCAACCTCATTCAGTGTTTTTACTTTCAAATAGATGGAAGGAATGTTTTCAAAGAAGTCGACAGCTGTTTCAACCGTCATGTCTAACACATCACTGATTGATTTTCCTTTGTAGCGCACTTCCAATGTCTCGCGGTTGTAGCGCTTGCCACCACACGTTTCACATTCTACATACACATCAGGCAAGAAGTTCATCTCAATGGTTTTGATACCTGCTCCTTGGCACGTTTCGCAGCGTCCACCTTTTACGTTAAACGAGAATCTACCTGGTTTATAACCTCTGATTTTCGCTTCGGGTAACGTAGAATATAACTGACGAATATCGGTGAAAACACCTGTGTAAGTTGCCGGATTCGATCGTGGTGTACGACCAATTGGCGATTGGTCAATGTCAATCACTTTATCAACTAACTCCAAGCCTTCAATCTTCTTGTAAGGCATTGGCTTTTTGTTAGATCCGTAGATGTGCTGATTCAGAATCGGGTAGAGGGTTTCGTTGATTAACGTAGATTTTCCACTTCCCGAAACACCAGTAATGGCTATTAAGGTACCCAATGGGAATTCGGCACTCACGTTTTTCAGGTTATTACCAGTAGCACCTTTTATTTTTAAGAAATCACCGTTTCCTTTTCTGCGCTCTGCGGGAATTTCAATTTCTCGTCTGCCGTGTAAGTAATCAGCCGTAATGGTGCTGAGTTTCAACATCTCCTCAGGAGTTCCTTCAGCAACTACTTTTCCACCATGAACGCCTGCTTTAGGTCCGATATCAATGACATAATCGGCTTCTAAAATCATGTCTTTATCGTGCTCAACCACAATCACGCTGTTGCCCACATCACGAAGTTCTTTCAAGGCATTAATCAAACGGTGGTTATCGCGTTGGTGCAAACCGATACTTGGTTCATCTAAAATGTAGAGTACACCAACTAGTTTACTACCAATTTGCGTAGCCAAACGAATACGCTGAGCCTCACCACCAGAAAGCGTTTTAGCACTTCTGTTGAGGGTGAGGTAATCTAACCCTACATCAAGCAAGAACCCAATTCGAGCACGGATTTCTTTCAAAACATCACGTGCAATCAGGTTTTGTTTTTCGGATAATCGATCTTCTAAGTTGGCAAACCAATCTTGAAGTTCAACTATATCTTTTTGAGCCAGTTCGGCTATGTTTTTATCGTCAATCTTGAAATAAAGCGATTCCTTTTTCAAACGTGCTCCCTGACACGTTGGGCATTCTACTTTATTCATAAATGATTGTGCCCAACGAGCAAATCCTTTGGTTGGATTCTCGTTGTACTGATTCACAATCCAGTTGACAACACCCTCAAATTTGATGTTGTAGTTTTTACTGATTCCCAAGTAATCATTCTGAACGCTGAACTCTTCATCAGCACCGTATAGAATTACTTCAATGGCTTCTTCAGAAATATCTTTGATTGGCGTGTTGAGTTTGAAACCGTATTTCTCGCCAATAGCTTCAATTTGCTTGAAAATCCAAGTGTTTTTAGATTCTCCCAATGGTGCAATTCCACCTCTGCGAATGGAAAGGCTATTATCTGGAATAATCTTCTTGATGTCGATTTCAGAAATCTCACCAATACCGTTACACTTGCTACAAGCTCCGTAAGGCGAGTTGAATGAAAACAGGTTGGGTTCTGGCTCGTTGTAAGAAATTCCAGTTGTAGGACACATCAAGTTGCGGCTGTAGTAGCGTGCATCGTCTGAATCGTGATCCAAAACCATCATCATGCCATCACCTTGTTTCATAGCTGTTTTCAAGCTATCCAACACCCGTTGGCGACTGTCTTCAGTAACATGAATGCGATCAATCACAATCTCGATATCGTGCACTTTATAACGATCGAGTTTCATACCGCGAGTAATTTCGCGAACTTCACCATCTACACGAACGCGTACATAACCCTTCTTGGCTATGCTCTCAAACAATTCGCGGTAATGACCTTTACGACCACGAACGGCAGGAGATAGGATGTAAATGCGCTTGTCGTTGTATGATTCTAGGATGAGGTCTAAGATTTGCTCATCACTGTATTTCACCATTTTCTCACCCGTTTCGTAACTGAAAGCATCAGCTGCACGAGCAAATAAAAGTCGCATGAAATCATAAACCTCTGTAATGGTTCCAACCGTTGAGCGCGGACTGCGGTTCACCGTTTTCTGCTCGATAGAAATTACAGGAGCCAAGCCCGTAACTTTATCTACATCAGGACGTTCCATTTTACCTAAAAACTGACGCGCATAAGCCGAGAAACTTTCGATATATCTACGTTGACCTTCTGCGTAGATGGTATCAAAAGCCAAAGACGATTTACCAGAACCACTCAATCCAGTGATTACAACCAACTGATTGCGAGGCATACTCACATCAATGTTTTTGAGGTTGTGCACACGCGCACCAAATACTTCTAAAGTTTCATCTTCCGCTACAACAAGGTCTTGAGGAACAGCACTGTTTGATTTCATACAAAAAATTGAAGCTGCAAAAGTAACGGATTATAACGGGAAAAGTTGAGGTGAGTGGAGGATAATAAAAAAGGACTGAAGAAATAATTCCTCAGTCCTCAAGTCTATTAAAGTTAAACAACGTTTTTAGCGATTCTCTTCTTCAAAATCCTTGTGTGATTCCAGCTCACAATTCACCATCCAGTTGATGCCGAACTTGTCGGTTAACATTCCGAAATACGATTGCCAAAAAGTTTTTTCAAGTGGCATCTTGATTTTACCACTTTCTGCCAATGCATTGAAAATGCGTTTTGCATCTGTTTCATTTTGTGTATTTACCGAAAGGGTGATGTTGTTTCCAACAGTAACATCAGGTGCCCATTCTTGACTGGTATCACTGCCCATCAAGGTTGTTTCTTTACTGATTGGTAAAGAAATGTGCATGATTTTATCGCCCCAACCTTCGGGAGTAGGTTTTTCTCCACCATGGCTCGGCATATCTTTAAACCGACCCACATAAGGAAATTCACCTCCAAATACTGATTTGTATAAGTTAAATGCTTCTTCGCAAGTGCCGTTGAAAGTAAGGTATGCGTTTACTGTTGTAGCCGTGATTTCAAACATTAAGTTACTCGTCCAAGATAGGGATTGGATTTTTATCATCATCAACAGCCACCATCGTAAACTCACCTTGAATGGCTTGTTCACGATGATCTTCGTACATCTGTTCAATGAAAATCTCAACGTGAACACGTAAGCTGGTTCTTCCTACATGAATTACTCGAGCTGTAAATTCAGCAATGGTTCCACTTGGAATGGGTTTGTTGAAATCGATTCGATCGCTGCTAACAGTCAACATTTTTTTGCGACTGAATCGGGTAGCAGCAATAAAAGCCACTTCATCCATCAGCGACATGGCAGTTCCGCCAAATAGCGTATCGTAATGGTTGGTTGTGTTGGGGAAAACAGCTTTGAAAATGCGGGTTTCCGACAACTTGATTTTTTCTTCTATGGTCATAATCTATCTGTATTGAATAAATAATCGCGTTTATTCAACAATGCATTTCAAGAAAGGTAAGCAAACAGGGTTAATAACCTGAAAAATCAATCATTGCTCTATTTCGCGAAAGCATTGTCATTCAAGAAATGGCAGGTCTCCTGGCTTGTAATTGTTTTACCTTCCTTCCCGTTTAGCTGGAGAGCTTCACAGTGGATTGCTTTGGTAAAACAGGAATATTACTCACAGTTGCGCGTCAGCTCGTGATTTCAACACGATTCCCTTTTCATCTGCGTTATGCAGAACCTATTTCTCACATTAGTTCAAAAGAACGATGGGGCGAATGTAGTGATTTGATTAGTATTTCAAACGAATAGGAATCCAAATATCTTCTTCTGAATTTGGATTGTCTAGCCCTAAATATTTAGAACCCAAAACTTCAAAATGTGGTCTTTGATCTACTTCATATTCTGAATCTGGAATCCATTTTCCGTAGATATACTGTAGGTTTTGAATGAACCGGTCTAGTGTGCCTTTATGAGTAAAGGTGAGATACAAAACCAGCTGGAATTTCAAATGTTCCCATACCTTGAGGAGGAACAGAATCTTCAGAAACTTCAACAGCAGCAATTCGAGTGAATGTTGTACTTGGATTGATGGGGTTTTGATTCAAATCAGCTTCAAACAATTGAACAGAGTAGATGTGTGTATTTTGCACATTCGTAATTTTCCTTTTACGAGGCATAAAGTCTTTAAAAACCTGAGGAGTGATGTCGTTAGAAATGGATCCTTTTCCTGAGATGCCTATGAGTCTTTTGGCTTCTATTTCTTGAACTTGGATGTCAATCATATCAATTTTTCTCAACCAGCAAACGCTCGCAAACAGTAGCGCTTAACGTTTCAGAAGGATGATTTTCGTAGCTAACTACCATCGATTTATCAAAGGCTTCAATCGCTTTGATTTCAATGACTTGGTTCAAGGTGAGCTCTCTACTATTCAAAAACTCCAAAAACTCTTTAGAACCATTGACTACGGCAACCAACTGAATCGATTCTCCCACTTGGCAATCACTCAATTGATCGTATGATTTCCATTCAATATTTCCTTCTTTATCCGGAATGGGTGATCCGTGCGGATCGAGCGTTGGATGACCTAAAATCTCATCCATTTTACTGAAGAAAGCTGGAGAGTGAATGTGCTCAATTTGCTCGGCAATGTCGTGAACTTCTTCCCAGCCAAACCCCATTTTATCTACCAAAAACATTTCTGTTAAACGGTGCTTGCGAATAATGAGAGCAGCCTCTTTTTGTCCGAGTTCAGTCAGTTTTAGCGGCTTGTACTTTTCGTAAAACACCAAATCTTTGTTTTGCAAACGTTTAACCATGCTGTTAACCGTTGGCATACTAATCTCAAGGTGATTGCTCAAATCATTCACGCTGGTGTGGCCGTTTTCATCAGCCAGCATAAACAAAGCTTTCAGGTAATTTTCTTCTACCAAAGAGTACATGCCACGAATTTAAAGATTCCTCAAAGTTGAATGTGAAATATTTTATAATTATTCTGTTAGAACAATATATTGTCTAACTTCGTATAGTCTAACAATGTTTTTAGTACCGTGAATTTGTTAGGCGATTGGGACAATGAAACTATCGGAATTACAACAAGGACAAACAGCCAAAGTGCTTCATATTCAAGAAGGATGTGATGAGGTTATTCGTCAGCGGTTGCTAGACCTAGGCTTTGTTCGTGGTACTTCTATTTTTATAGAAAACTTTAGTCCGTTGAATGATCCGATAGCGTATAATGTTCACAGTTCGCAAATTTGTTTGCGCAAGAAAGATGCTGATCAAATCATGATCGAAGTGGAGGAGAAGAAGTGAAGAGTGCGTGTGAAATTTGCGAATTAAACCCCAATGCTGAGCTTCAAAAAATGGGAGAAGATACGGGTGAAGTGGATTATGTGATTGCTCTTGCCGGAAATCCAAATACGGGTAAAAGCACCGTTTTTAACGCGCTCACAGGATTAAAGCAACACACAGGAAACTGGCCTGGAAAAACGGTAACTCGTGCCGAAGGTAGTTTCTCCTACAACGATCAATCTTTTAGACTGGTAGATTTACCAGGAACGTATTCGCTTTTCTCAACTTCAGATGATGAGGAGGTAGCCCGTGATTTTATTCTTTTCGGAAAACCTGATGTGACGGTAATAGTAGTAGATGCCAGTAGGTTAGAGCGCAACTTGAGTTTGGTGCTTCAAATCTTACAGATTACTGATAAAGCGGTTTTGTGTTTGAATTTGATGGATGAGGCAAAACGTCATGGAATTGAGGTTGATACGCGTTCACTGTCTAAAGATTTAGGAATTCCAGTTATAGCAACAAGTGCTCGAAGAAATGAGGGGTTGAATGAGCTTTTGGGAGCAATTCAACAAGTTGCATCAGGTCAAATACAAACTTGGCCACAACCCATTAAGGCTTTTTCGAAAGAAACCAATTCGGCTATTGACTCGGTTGAGCAACTCATTTTAAAAGCTGATCCAGAAATTCCAAATGCGCATTGGATTGCCATGCGTTTGTTGGAACAAGATAAAAGCATTCAATTGGCTCTACGTTCGGAATCTTTGGGTGAAATTAAAGCTAAAGATGCCGATCAGATTATTGTTGAAGCCAATAGACTGAAAGAAGAACTCGGAAGCAAATACAGAAATGATGTAGCCGAAGCAATTTATACTCAAGCAACATCTATTGTGAAGAGTACCGTTCAATCTGATGATAATAAACGCTCTTTCAGAATTGATAGAGCCATTGATCGAGTTGTAACCAGTAAAATCTGGGGTTTTCCAATTATGTTTTTGATGTTGGGCGTAGTACTCTGGCTAACCATTGCTGGAGCAAATTACCCATCTGGTTTATTAGCTGAGTTGTTGCTCGAACAGGTTTATCCATGGTTGAAATCAGGAGCCGATTATTTGAGTTTTCCATGGTGGTTGAGCGGCTTTTTGATTGATGGCGTTTACTTGGCTACAGCTTGGGTTATTGCCGTAATGCTACCGCCCATGGCTATTTTCTTTCCGCTGTTTACCTTATTAGAAGACTTTGGTTATTTGCCGCGCGTGGCTTTCAACTTAGATCGCATGTTCCAAAAGGTGGGAGCTCACGGTAAACAGGCCTTAACCATGAGTATGGGATTTGGCTGTAACGCTGCAGGTGTTGTTTCAACAAGAATCATCAATAGTCCGAGGGAAAAATTGATTGCTATTATCACCAATAACTTCTCGTTGTGTAACGGTAGGTGGCCTACTCAGATATTAATTGCAACCATTTTTATTGGTGCTTTGGCTGGAAAATGGAGTAGTGCGATTTCTACTTTGTCGGTTATCGGAATTGTTATTTTAGGAATTGGTTTTTCATTTTTAACCTCTTGGTTGTTGACCAAGACGATGTTGAAAGGCGAGTCATCCTTTTTTACATTGGAATTGCCGCCTTATCGTCCACCGCGTATTTTACAAACGATTTACACATCCATCATCGATCGTACGTTGATTGTACTTTGGAGAGCCATTGTGTTTGCTGCACCAGCTGGAGCTGTAATTTGGCTGATATCGAATATTCATATTGGTGAGCAGAGTATGGCTTTGTCTATCATTCAAGGATTGGATCCAGTTGGAATGTTTATTGGGTTGAATGGTGTTATTCTGTTGGCTTACGTAGTCGCTATTCCAGCCAATGAAATAGTAATTCCAACGGTGTTGATGTTGTCAGTAATGGTGTTGGGTAACACAGAAATTGGTCAAGGTGCAGGTGTGATGTTTGAAGCTTCAGACGTTGAAATCAAAGGCATTTTAGTTGCTGCTGGATGGACAACACTAACTGCAGTAAATTTGATGTTGTTTAGCTTACTTCACAATCCATGTAGCACAACCATTTACACTATTTATAAAGAAACCAACAGTGTGAAATGGACAACTGTTGCTACCGTTTTACCTATCATTTTTGGTGTGATCGTTTGTTTCGCAGTTACACAAGTGTGGCACTTGTTTGTGTAATTAATAGTTTGACCCTGGAAATGTAGGAGGCATGTAAGGGCTGCTGAAATCATAAACATCTCTCATATACCATGGTTGGTAATTATATCTCGTACTGTAATACCTCACCAAGTTGAATACGAATGGAATAACAACTTCAAACTTTTTCTTTTCACCTTCTATTTTCAATCGCTTAAACTTGAACTTATTTGTTATTTTTTTATCGATGAATGCTTGAAGTAGTGAGTCATAAACAGGGTGTATTGAGTTCAGAACTTGCTCCTCAGTTACCCGACCTTTTTCATCCGTTATAAATTGTACATAGATGATTCCATGTGCGTTATCTGCGTAAGCCGAATCTATATTTTCAAAAACAATAAAGTCTTTAAACTTTCTGGACAGTTTTTTTAGTTTGTAATCGTACTCAGATTGATCTGTAATCTGATGGATTTCTTTACCATCAACAATATGATAATAAGACTTTAATGTGCTGTCTTCGTATTGAGCGTAATAAGTTTGCTGGTTAAACGGATCTATTTTAATATGCGTAACCGACTGATTTGAGTCAATGATGTTGGATTTTGTTGAATCACCAACATAAATATATTTTACACTGTAATTGACTTTAAGAGCATAGCCTGTTGTAGCTCCATCGAGGTATGGATTAAGTGGAACTTCTTGAATTATTTTATAGTGCTTTTTTAGCGAACCATCCTCAAGATACACCTTAACCTCATCGGGTTTGTTGTTTTTAAATATGATCTCTTGCCTTGAATTTCCATTTGGGTAATATATTGTCGCGGGTCCCTCATTTTCAAGGGGTACAAGAGACGAATAAGTAGCTTGATATAGCTTTGTTGAGTTTTGATAATAGGTTATAACCCAGCTAGAGTCTGTAAAATCGTCTATTAGCGCTGTGTATTTGGCTTGGTTTTTATGCTCTTTTCTTAATTCATCCCAATATTCATTGAAATAGATGGGTGTATTACTCTGATATTTTGAATAATAAGCTGATTGTTTGATAATTGAAGGTAAGTCCCGAATGGTAATTAGAGAGTCGTTTATTCTGTCTTCAAACAAAGAAATATGTCCAAAATATTTAAGCGCTAGTTCTTTGAAATTATCAGTCTCTTCAAAGCTATCCCAATATTTTCCACTTCTATGTTTTGCTAATATTTCAGGTGATTTATTGTTGTTAGATTGGCTACCAGCTGGTGTTTCTTGTTCATATTTTTGAGCAAATAGGTAACCGTTATCTTCTAAAATCAACTTTACATATTGCTCTTTTCTAACAACTTCGTCTTTTTCATAAATATTGGTAATAACGAAAAAGGAATCAAGACCTATAACTACTTTTCTTGCTTCATCAGGTTTGATTTTATCCGTGAAATCATATTTCAGTTTTTTGAATTTGAAATGGTTTTTATCCATTTTAATGTAACCATCAACTCGCTCTCCTTCATTTGTATAATAGTAACCAATCTCATATTGATCTTGATTCATTAACGGTAATTGAACGGCATCATCAGGTAACAATGAAAGTGGGCTGAAATACCCATTGTTAGGAATAAAGTTAATGTTTATGAATTCTGGAGTTTCAACTTGAGCAGAAACCTGAAAACTCATTAAAACTAGAAATGTAAAACAGCAATAAGTTGTGAAAGATGTAAGTCGGTTGCGTAGATTAGTGATGTTCATTGTCATGAATCAATGGATAAAATAAGGCATTAGCCTTGGCTTGTCAATTAATATTTGACCAAACTAACTACTTTCTCTTTCTATCCAAATAAGATGACAAGGAAAAAGTAGTTAGTTTATTGACGAGTGAGCATCAATCCATGATTTTACCTTGAACCAACATGACAGGAAGATCTCTATCCGATTGGATAAGTCGCTCTGCAACAGAGCCAATCAGGAACTCTTCATCATCTTTTTTTCCTTTAAAACCCATAACAATCAAGTCGATGTAGTTACTTCTAGCATAGTCGTAAATACAGCTGGCTATTGTTTTGTCGTTGGCATAAATAAGATCAGTTTCTAAGTTTTTAGAAAGTCCCAATTTTTGTGTGTAGTCGTTGATTCTTTTTTGTGCTTTTTTACGAACTTCATGAATCACTGGTTCAGACTTCTCTTTTACAATTGGGAAGTAAACCGGAGGAACTTGAAACATGTGTAATGCTGTAACTTGAATGGATAGTTCATCTGCCAACTTTGAGGCAAACTTCAAACTCTTTTCAGAAAAATTTGAATAGTCTATTGGAACTAATATTTTCTCCCAATTTGGTCGAGAGGTTTCGGTTATAAACAGTACTGCTTGATGAATTAATCGAGAAACTTTTCCAGAGAAAACACCAGTTCCGTTGTAGATCACCTTCTTACCAAATACACACAGATTAAACTGCATTTCACTCATCCATGCCAAGAGCTTGTCGTATCCACCCGAAGTGTGAATTTTTATGGTAAAGCGATTTTCATCAATTCCTGCATCTATTGCGCGTTCAGCTAATTCTTCTTGAATGAAATCTTCAAGTGGTCTATCTAAATCAGGGAAGTGTTTAGAAAACTCATCAGTTGAATCTTGTAACTCAACGTAGTGAACCAAATGAATTTCTTTGAAATGAATGCGAGCATCCATCTCTTTCACGTAGTTCAAAATATTCTGATCTATTTTAGTGAGATCTAGAAAAACGGCTACTTTGTTCATTTCTCTGAATTTTTAGTGTTTCCAATTCGTTTCTGAATCATTTCTTTCAGTCGATTCTCGTAATTTTCTCTGTCGGTATCTTTTTCTTTTTGAATCGATCGGCTATACTCGTTCTTGAGTCCTTTATACAGGCTGAACATCATTAAAATCAAGATAAAAGCAAATGGCAAACCTGTGGTGATTGCTGCTGTTTGAAGCGCGGTTAATCCACCACCAATCAACAATACTGCTGCAACGCCACCTTCTGTTAATGCCCAAAAAATACGCTGACCAACGGGAGCGTCTAATTTACCACCAGCGGTAATGCTATCAATCACAAGCGAACCGCTATCAGATGAGGTTACAAAGAAATTGATAACCAAAACTACACCTACAGCTGACGCGATTGTTGAGAGTGGAAATTGATCCATCAGTAAGAACAAAGATGTAGATACATTTTCGGTGATTTGAGTTCCAATTTCTGGCGTTTGATTCATATAAACCCACAATCCAGATCCTCCAAATGCAGTCATCCACAAAAAGGTTAAAAGCGATGGAACTAATAAAACACCCATCACAAATTCTTGAATGGTTCGTCCTTTACTTACTCGGGCAATGAACATCCCAACAAATGGCGACCAGCTAATCCACCAAGCCCAATAAAACACAGTCCATGAGTTTTGCCATCCAGATGTGTCTTCTGGTTTGTATGATTCAGTCCAGAAAGACAAATCGAAAAAGTTTTGTACGTAATATCCAGTATTCTGAATGAACGAATCTAGAATGTAAAGCGTTGGGCCAACGGCAATGGTAAAGATCAAGAAAATAGCTCCAATACCGATGTTAAGTTCACTCAATCGTCTCACACCTTTATCTAATCCCATTACAACTGAAACAGTTGCAATAAGTGTAATTCCACCAATCAATAAGACTTGCGTAGTAACGGTGTCAGGAACGCCAAGTAGATAGTTTAAACCTGAACTTACTTGTTGAACGCCTAAACCCAATGAAGTTGCCAGCCCGAATAAGGTTGCCAAAACAGCAAGTACATCAATCAAATCACCAGGCCATTGGTGAATTTTTTCTTTAATCAACGGATAGAAAACAGAGCGAATGGTGAGTGGCAGTTTTCTGTTAAAAGCGAAAAAAGCCAGTGCCATTCCAACCAATGCATAAATTCCCCAGGCGTGTAAACCCCAATGTAAAAAACTAAAACCCATTGCTTGTTGAGCTAATGCGTCAGGGTCACCATCTAATCCACGTGGAGGATGTAAGAAGTGATGCATGGGTTCTGCAACGCCCCAAAAAATAATTCCAATTCCCATTCCAGCGCTAAAGAGCATAGCAAACCAAGCGCCTAAACCAAACTCGGGTTCAGCTTCTTTTCCACCCAATCTGATTTTTCCAAACTTGCTAAATCCAAGGTAAAGACAGAAGAATAGAAAGACGTTGGAAACCAATACAAAGAACCAACCAGCGTTATCTGAAATACCTTCTTGGATGTTTTTAAATATGGTTTCCATGGGTTTTCCAACCCACAATGTAATGATGATAAACGAGACAATAAGAAAGGCT
>CAJWSQ010000026.1 GCA_913045895.1 uncultured Flavobacteriales bacterium
CTTCACTTCGTTTGAAGACATCAACAACCAATTCTTACGTTCATTTTTCGAAGCGCTTTACCCAGAGTTTTCCAATGAGCAAATTCATTGGGTAATGGAAAGCACAGA
This sequence comes from uncultured Flavobacteriales bacterium, assembly GCA_913045895.1. Taxonomy (GTDB): domain Bacteria; phylum Bacteroidota; class Bacteroidia; order Flavobacteriales_G; family Salibacteraceae; genus UBA6049. Next base: position 109 of record CAJWSQ010000026.1, read on the forward strand.
TGTGATGGATGGCTTAGATGCTATGCGTCATATGTTCTACGTGGCTTCATCGTTAGATTCAATGGTAGTTGGTGAGCGCGAGATTTTAACTCAAATGCGTAAATCATTTAACCTTTCTACAGACTTAGGTCTTACCGGAGATTTCATGAATATCGCATTGCGCAAAACCGTTGAGAACGCTAAACAAGTGTTCACTGAAACGTACATTGCCAATCGCCCGGTGAGTGTGGTAAACTTAGCTAACCGCGAATTGCGAAACAGCTTTTTACCATTAGATGCCAACATACTGGTAGTGGGTGCAGGTGTTACCAATCAGGCTATGTTGCGCAAGTTGAAAAAACAAGGATATCACAACTTTACGATATACAACCGCACACTCGATAAAGCTGAGGCTGTAGCCAAAGAAGTAGGCGGTAAAGCACTTCCATTGGCAGAATTGCCGAATCATACAGGTGGTTTTGATACATTAATTACGTGTACAGGATCGTCTGAAGCAATCATTTCTTCTGAGTTATACGGTCAGCTTTTAGCTGGAGATACCGCTCGCAAAATGGTAATCGACTTAGCTGTTCCAAACGATTTGGATAGCGAAACATTAGCATTGTACAACATTGAATACGTTGAGGTGAAAAGCTTGAAGAAGATTGCTGAAGCCAACATGGAAGCTCGTAAAAAAGAGATGGTTCATTGCGAAGCAATCATCGATGCGAATTTAGAAGCCTTTAAAACGGTTTACCAAGAGCGTCAGGTTGAGTTGGCAATGCGTGAAGTTCCAAACAAAGTCAAAGAAATTCGTCACCGCGCATACGAGCAGGTTTTTGCCAAAGAATTGGAAAAGCTGGATGGCGATAGCAGAGCAGTACTAGATAATATTGTGGAGTACATGGAGAAGAAGTACATTTCGGTTCCCATGAAAATGGCCCGCGAAATTTTAGTTGAAAACGCTCGCAAAAATCATCAGGTTTGAGTAATCGAAAAATCATTATAGGTTCACGAGGTTCAGATTTAGCCTTGTGGCAAGCTCACTTTGTAGAAGGTCAATTGCAAAAATTGGGTCACGAAGTGGAAATCAATATCATCAAAACACAGGGAGATAAAATCCAGCATTTGAGTTTTGATAAGATGGAAGGAAAAGGATTCTTCACCAAAGAGATTGAAGAGTCGTTACTACAAGAAACCATCGATTTAGCGATTCACTCACACAAAGATTTAGAAACAACCAATCCCGAAGGATTAGCTGTAGCTGCGGTTTCGTATCGCGAAAATCCATCGGAATTGATCTTGATACGCAAAGAAGCTGTTGATGCTTCACAGCCATTCAAATTCAAAAAAGGTGCTGTTGTGGGTACTTCATCTGCGCGCAGAAAAGTGCAGTTGTTACACCAACGTAACGACATTGCATTGAAAGACATTCGCGGTAATGTGCCAACACGTATTCAGAAATTGCGTGATGGTCAGTTTGATGCCATTATGTTGGCTTATGCGGGTGTAAAACGCCTTGAAATTGACTTGAGTGAATTTGAAGCTGTAGTGCTTGATCCAAAAGATTTTATCCCAGCTCCGGCACAAGGAGTTTTAGGTTTACAAATCCGCGAATCAGACACCGAATTAGCTGAAATTCTGCAGCAATTAAATCACCCTGAAGTACAGCAAACAACCGTTTTAGAGCGCGAAGTATTGCGTTTGTTCCAAGGTGGATGTCAGTTGCCATTGGGTTCTTATGCTGAAAAGCAAGGCGAAGAATTCCACTTGTGGGCAGCAATGGCAGATACGTGGGATGCTCCATTGAGAGAGGTGAAATTAACCGGAACTGATCCGAAAGCATTGGCAACTGAAGCTGTTGAGGCGTTAAAAAAAAAGTAACCCAACTTCGAGTTCTCATCACCCGAAATCAAACAACTGATTCGGTTTTCAAAAAGCAAATTGAGGCTGCTGGTCATGATGTGATTGGTGAGTCTTTCATTCAATTTGAGGTTTATCCTGTTACTGAAATTCCAGATGCCAATTGGGTGTTTTTCACATCACCACAATCGGTGCGCTCGGTGTGTGAGCAAGTTGAACTTTCAAAGAATATCCAAATTGCTGTTTTAGGAAAAGGAACAGCCAAAGCATTGGCTGAATTCGGGCTAAAAGCTGATTTCACAGGTGTCGATTCAGATACGCATCAAGTAGCTCAAGACTTCTTGAGTCACATCGGAAATCAAACGGTTTATCTTCCAGTAGGGAAACAAACATTAGGAGTTTTAGAAGCCGTTATTCCAGCCGATCAATTGATCAAGCAAACGGTATATGATACCCTTTCAAAATCGGTAAAATTAGAAGGTGAACCAGATGTTTTAGTGTTCACCAGTCCATCAAACGTAGCTTCTTATCTTCAGCAATTTCAATTGAAATCTTATCAGCGCATCATTGCTATTGGAAATACTACAGCCGATTTTATTTTGAGTGAGTCACTAGGAGTAGAGGTTGATATATCTGATTATCCCAACGAAGCTGGTCTTGCAGAGCAAGTATTAGGTTGATTCTTAGCTAGCTATACGGTTAAATTGTATTAAATTGGGCGATTCATAATCTAACGAATCAATCAAAACTCATTGCATGAGAAAGATATTAACCGCTGTATTTTGTCTTTTGGCAGCATCAACATCATTTTCACAGGAAAATAATTTAACGCCTGCTGATGTTCAAGCATTGCAAAACCTACACGATAGGTTGATGGCTAAGCAAAAAAAAGATGACATTCAAATCGATTCAATACGTCAAGCATTGGGTGAATCTGCAGTGATGCAAATTTCAGAAGATGGCTCAGTTGTTCAGCTTGTAAGATTTGATCAGAACGGTAGACCTATATTTTATGCAACTGATAACGTAAATGCGGCTGCAACTACTTCTACAGACTTGGTTCATCCAGGTGGTGGTTTAGGGACTTCACTTACAGGAAATGGTATTAACATTGGCGAGTGGGATGGCGGAGAAGTTAGATCAACTCACGTAGAGTTAACGGGTAGAGTTACCCAAATTGATAATCCTTCAAGTCAAAGTGATCATGCTACTCACGTTGCTGGCACTATGATCGCCAGTGGAATTAATTCTTCAGCACAAGGAATGGCTTATCAAGCAAATATCAGTGCTCATGATTATAGCAATGATGAACCAGAAATGGCGACATATGCATCTGGTGCCAATCATACCTTATCAAATCACTCTTATGGAACTATCACAGGTTGGAGGAGTAGTGGTGGTGATTGGTATTGGTATGGAGAACCAACGATTAGTCAAACTGAAGATTACAACTTCGGTTTTTACAGTTTTGGTGCTATGTTGTGGGATACAATTGCAGAATCTGCTCCTTACTATTTGATTGTAAAATCCTCTGGGAACGATAGAAATGATAACATATCACCGTCTGCAAATGATACGCACCAAGTTTGGATAAGTGGTTCTGGTTGGACACAGTCAACAATGCAAAGAGCGGCAGATTGCCCAACGGGTTACGATTGTATTTCTACAAACGGAAACGCCAAAAACATATTAACAGTAGGTGCCGTAAATGATATTTCATCAGGTTGGCAACAAGCTAGTGACGTTGTGATGTCTTCATTCAGTGGTTGGGGACCGACAGATGATGGTCGTATCAAACCAGATATAGTTGGTAATGGTGTTTCATTGTTTTCATCAGGAAGTGCAAACAATACAGACTATTACAATAGTTCAGGAACATCGATGAGTGCACCTAATGTTACAGGTTCCTTGGCTTTGGTTCAGCAACATTATCTGAATCTAACTGGTGGTTTCATGTTGTCTTCTGCGCTAAAAGGGTTGGCTATTCATACGGCTAACGAAGCAGGCACATCAACCGGTCCTGATTATTCATTTGGTTGGGGATTATTGAACACTGCAGGAGCTGTAGAATTATTATCTGATACTGCTCATGCAATGCTTACTTGGGATACATTGACTAATGGAGATTCATTGGTGTATACGTACTATTATGATGGCACCACTCCTTTAGAAGCAACTATTTGTTGGACAGATCCAGCTGGAACACCAGTTGCAGCATCACTTGACCCGACTAACTTGATGCTTGTGAATGATTTAGACTTACGTGCTAGAAATATAAACACTGGGGTTGTTAGTCAACCATATATTTTGAATCCAGCGTCTCCAAGTTCAGCAGCAACAACGGGAGATAACTTCAGAGATAATGTAGAGAAAGTGGAGTTAGCCGCTCCTACAGCAGGATACTACAATTTTGTAATAAATCATAAAGGAGCTACTCTTACTAATAACCAACAAGTAGTTTCTGTAATAATTAGTGGTTACACTATTCCAAATGCCACATCTGCGCCAGTTGTTGACTTTATAGCTTCAGATACAGGTTTATGTGTTGGAGATACGGTTCAGTTTACAGATTTAAGTACAAATACGCCTAACTCTTGGAGCTGGACAATAACGAATGGTACAACTATTTATACATCGTCAACTAATAATCCATCAATTACATTCTTAGAACCAGGTAATTATGATGTTAAGCTCGTTGCAACTAACATAGTAGGAACAGATTCCTTAGTTAAAGCAGGATACATTCAAGTGGATAGCATTGCAGATGTAGATCTAGATTTCTACACTGATGTTTGTATGGATACAGGTTTAATTGCTTTAAACCCTTTTAACAATTATCCAGGTGGCGTATATAGCGGAAATGGAGTTACTGGTAACTTCTTTGATCCTATAGCTGCTGGACTTGGAGTTACAAGCATATATTACGAATATACTTCTCCGGGCGGATGTGTTGTTTTAGATACTGCTGTAACCGAAGTTGTTCCAGGTGTTACTGCATCACACACTACATTACCGCCTGTTTGTGTTGGAAGTGGTCCATTGCCTTTAACAGGTGGATCTCCTTCAGGTGGTATATACTCAGGCCCAGGTGTATACAATGGCAGTTTTTATGCTGATTCAGCCGGTTTAGGCACACATACATTGGTTTATGAAGTAAGTAATTCTAGTGGGTGTGATGATACTGTTCATGTATCAATAGTTGTAGCTAACGGATCGCTAACAACGATGTCTTCTCTATCAAATGTATGTGAGGAAAGTGGGATTGTTACTCTTACTGGAGGAAGTCCAGCAGGTGGTATTTACACCGGTATCGGTGTTGATTCATTAAATGGAACTTTTGATCCTTCATTGGCTGGTGCCGGTACACATTTAATTACTTATGCATCTTTCTCGGGTTCTTGCGTAAGTGGTGATACTGCAAGTATTACAGTATATCCAACTCCACCAGTTGCGTTAAATTTAGGATTCAGTACTGTTTGTACAGGTTCAACACCTGTAGCGTTAACAGGTGGCAGTCCAAGTGGAGGTGTTTATTCTGGTAGTGGGGTTACAAATGATACTTTGTTTCCAGCTACCATAACAACAGGAAGTTATTCGATCTTATATTCATACACAGATTCAAATGGGTGTTTTGCTGCCGATAGCAATACCATTTCTTTAAGCAATTCAGTTACAGTTTCAATATCAGATACTGTGGGTGTTTGTGAAGATGAAAGTGTATTCACTTTAGAAATTGGAACTCCTACTGGAGGAACATATACTGGAGTTGGAGTTGTTAATGGAACTGATTTTGATCCTAGTGAAGCTGGTCAGGGAGTTCATACAATTTTCTACAGCTATAATATCAACGGATGTAGTGGATCTGATAGCGCAACTATCTCGGTAGTTCCAGCTCCTGAAGTTACTTTAGGCACTTTTGGAGATATCTGTGTAGCAGAAGATTCATTAATTCTATCAGGAGGAAGTCCAGCAGGTGGTACTTATTCAGGTACTGGCGTTACCAACGGAGTTTTTTATCCGCAAGCTGTTGGTGTAGGGTCTTACACGATTACATATTCTTATTCAGATACTTCTGGTTGTGAAGACCATGTAGACCAAACTATTAATGTAGTAAGTGGAGATGCTACCATCTCAGGATTATCTACTGTGATGTGTACTTCTGATGCTCCAGTCGTTTTGTTTGGATCGCCTTCAGGAGGTGTGTTTAGTGGAAGTGGTGTCGTGACATCAACTTTTGATCCTTCATTGTCAGGAACTGGAATGCAAACTGTAACATATGAAGTTGGAGGTGCTTGTCCTGATACAGTGACGCAGACTGTTGAGGTACTTTCTGGACCAACCGTAGGTTCTATCAGTGGTAATGCTATTGGATTTAATGGTGGAACTTATACATATAGCGTACAGGGCTCAAACGGAATTGCCATGCAGTGGAGTGCGACCAACGGAACAGTAGTTTCTAGTACAAACAATGTGGCTCAAATCCAATGGGGATCAACAGGTGCTACTGGAACAGTTACGGCAACTGCAATTAACAACAACGGATGTTCTGATTCAACATCTATGATTGTTAATTTATGGGCAGTTGGAATGGATGAATTGAGCAAATCAAATATCCAAGTTTATCCTAATCCAACTGAAGGATTGGTTTACGTTTTAGTTCCGTCAAATGATGCTGAAATCATTGTGTACAATACGGTTGGACAACGTATTTCATTACCAGTATCTAACAGTGAAACAACTTATCAATTAGACTTTACTGGAATGGCAAAAGGTATCTACTTACTTCAAGTGAATACGGCTGAAACATCAGAGACCATTCAGATAGTATTGAACTAAGACAAATTGAAATACATTTACGAAAGCGGCTCAGTTTTGAGTCGCTTTTTTTCTGCTACCTTCATCCGTTTTTTAAGGATAGCATTGATGAGAATTGTACCCAAAATAATCAATGCACCAACGTAAAATCCAACCGACATTCGCTCATCATCTCCAAATATGAATAAGGCAAAAAGGATGGAGTAAACGGGTTCCATATTAATGCTGAGCGTAACTGTGAATGGAGTGAGTTCTTTCATCACTTCAATGCTAACTACAAAGGCAAAGGCCGTACAAGCAATAGCTAAAATTAAAATGTAAATGCTATCTGAAATAGACGGCATAATTTCAAATTGTTGCGGGTCAAAAAGCCATAAATAAACTCCGATACTTGAGAATCCGCCAAGCATTTCATAAGTAGACATCACTTCTGCACGTTTCTTATACTTCAGAAGCAATTTGCTATTGAGAGTAGTAAATAAGGATGCGCAAAAGGCAGAGATCAAACTGAATATGATTCCCCACAAATATTGGGTTTCATAATTGAAAATCAAGTACAATCCAACTACTATTAAAACGCCAAAAAGAAGTTCATAACCAACAATCCGTTTTTTAAAGAATAGCGGCTCTAATAACGCTGTAAATAGCGTAGCCGATGACAAGGTGGCCAATGCTACAGAAACAGTTGAAACATGAATGGCTTCAAAGAAGAATATCCAATGGAGGGCAACCACGCATCCAACTCCCAAGTATTGGAGCAATTGTTTGAAGCTGACTTGAAGTGAATATTTTCTAAAAACTGCGTAAAGCAATAAACTAAGGCAAGCTAAAAACATGCGGTAAACCACAATAAGCGTTGATGGCAATTCAATCAGTTTGCCAATAATGCCGGTGAAGCCCCACAACAAAACTGTTAAATGGAGTAGGAGTTGATACTTAAGTCTACTGTTCATCTGCAGAATCACTCACGGAGGTAACACCTCCCGAAACAATAAATTTCATAACATCGGCCGCTTTGGCGTCAAGAGGAGTGATTCGGGTTTTGGACACAATAAATAAGTTGCCCGAGAAATTATAACTATGAGGAAGGTATACAGCCACTTTTTCGTCTGAAATGCCTAAATCTGATAAGTTTTCTTCTGTAATGAATCCTAACTTGTGAACTTCAGAATCGGTTGACATAGAAACCAAAACTGGTTGATTGAATTTTCGCTTTTTGCCCACAAAAGCAGAAAGTAAATCGGTGATGGAAGTGTAAATCGTTTTGATGAGTGGCGCACGATCTAACAAGCGCATGAAAGCTCGTTGAATGGGAGTTAAGATTAACGTATCCCCCAACATTCCAAGTAAAGTCAACAACACAAAAATGATGAGTAATCCCGCACCAGGAAACAAATTCCAAGGCACAATTCCATCAATAAGTGTGATGATGTAATACAAGATGTAAATGGTTGTAACGATTGGTACAATCAATACTAAACCTTGTACGAAATATCGGATAACGGCTTTCCCCACAGAATTCATCGGCTCAAAGATAGCAGTTCTTGCTGTTTCTTTTTAGTTAATCCTTTTACCACTTGATCGTAAGAATGATCAATTAACTCGTGGATGAATTTATCGGATAACGAACCGTCTAAAACAACGGTATTCCAGTGCTTTTTACTCATGTGGAAACCAGGTTTGATGGCTGTGTGATTTTCACGCAATTCAACAGCCCATTCAGGATCGCATTTGAGATTAATGCTTGTGAAATTCAGCATGTTAGCAAGTGCAAACATCTTGTCCATTACTTTAAAAACCAACGTGTTTTCATCAAAGGGCAAGTGCTCTGTTGTGCCTGGTTTTGCCAAACAATAATCTCTGTAAGATTCAATGTTCATTACTCGTCTTTAATCGGAATAATGTGCGAATCTTTAACAGTTGATAGAATTACACTTGAGCGCATTTGGCCAATTTCTTCAATCTTGCTCAATTTGGTATTTACCAAATCATCGTACTCGGCAATATCTTTTACAATCACTTTTAAGTAGTAATCGTAATCACCAGTAACTTGCATGCACTCAATTACTTCTTCGATATCGGCTATCTGATCAACAAATTTCTGCATGGCATTGTCAATTTGTCGAATCAAAGAAACTTGAATCATTACTTTCAAGCCCAAACCTAAGCGTGAAGCATCAATGTTTGCATGGTAGCTTTTGATGATTCCGTTGCGCTCTAATTTTCTAACGCGCTCAAGCGTTGGAGCTGGACTTAATCCAATTTCTTCAGCTAATTGTAAGTTGGTGATGCGAGCTTCTTTTTGTAGAACTCGTAAGATTTTGCGGTCAATTTGATCAATTTTTTTCATGCCTTGATTGGGTGTGCGAGCCATAAATGATAGCGTTATTGAAATTTGTATAGTATTGGTCTGCTAGGAGCTGCATCGTTTTCGAATGCTGCACATTGCAATTCCAATAAATAGTAATCGTCAGAAACGGTGTTGGGGATAAAAATCATTTCAGTGATGGTGGCATCAAAACGTGTGTTGTGAGGGTGCGTCCAAAAGGCGTGATGTCCTTCAAGTTTTCCTTCATCGTTTTCACGATCAACAGATGGTAAATCCAACAACAAGTGTTTGATTCCTTTTTCAACCAAGAATGCAATTGCTTCTTTCTCGATGTAAGGCGGATTTGTTGACGAATAATTGATGGTCTTTTTATCGTTGCTATTTGGTAATGTTCGGATGATAAAAGCTTCGGTTTCTTCATTGAAATCCAACGCCTTAATTTGATCAAATGTAATTACACGATCGCCATCTTTCTCAACAGGTTCAACACTCCACAAATAGGCAAAGTAGAAGAATTTTTGTAGCGTTTTATTAACACTGAATACTTCCTCCGCAATATGACCCACACACTCTGTATGCGTGCCGTGCCCATGCGGATTAAACGTGATGTTCCTGAAATTAACAGATCCACCATCTTTTACAGAACCTACGTAATTTCCGTCTTTTACAACTTCAAACTGTGGAGGAGAAACGTACCACGCCTTGGGTCCATCGGCTGCAATTGCCAATGACAAATCAATGGGATTATTCAGATCAACCACGCGTGTAACACCCCCAAATTCTAAATTAACCTTCATCCGATGCCAAAGAAAATGATTCAATTGGTATAGAATAATTCCATACAAACTCGATCTGCGACAAACTTACCCGATTGAGTCAATACGAAATTATTGTTCGAATTTAAGGTAATTAACTTGTTGTTTATTTGTTTTTGGATGTTTTTTTCAAAGTATTTGGCAATAGTATCGCCAAACTTCGATTGAATTTCATCGGTATTCACACCCCAGATGGTGCGTAGTTTGGTAAGTATATAATCGTTGTATTGCTCAGAAATAGTGAGGTTTTCCTCTTCCGTCATCAACTCGTTAGATTCAACGCCCAGCACATATTTTTTGTTGTTGGCAATGTTCCAACTTCTAGTTTTTCCATTGAAACTATGAGCAGATGGCCCTACGCCTAGATAGGGTTTGTCTAACCAATACGAAGTGTTGTGTTTGCTGTAAAATCCTGCTTTGCCAAAGTTGCTAATCTCGTAGTGATCGAATCCAGCATTTTGCAGCTCATCCATCAAAACTTCAAATTGCTCAACAGCAACTTCATCATCAATGGGTTTCAGTTGTCCTTTTTTGAATTGATACCCAAAATTGGTGTTGGGTTCAATGGTTAAGCAATAAGCCGAAATATGTGGAACACCCAATTCAATAGCTGCTTGAATGTTTTCTTGCCATTGCTTTGGAGTGAGTTGTGGCAATCCGTAAATCAAATCAATAGAAATGTTGTGAATTCCCGATTCGTTGGCAAGTTGAACACATTGCAAAGCTTCTTCGCTGTTATGTGCTCTATTCATCCATTTCAGATGCTCATCTTTGAATGATTGAATGCCAATACTCAAACGATTAACTCCTGCTTTTACCCATTGCTCTAGATGCGATTTATTGATGTCATCTGGATTGGCTTCAAGCGTGATTTCGGCTTTTGGATCAACCTCAAAGTTTTGATAAACAGTATATAAAATGGCATTGAGTTCTTCTTCAGAAAGTAACGATGGAGTTCCTCCTCCAAAGTAAATGGTCTCTACTTTTTCGCCTTGTAAATAGGCTGTTCTAAGGTTGATTTCCTGAATAATGGCCTCTACCATTTGCGGTTTTAGACGCACCGAAGTAGCAAAGTGAAAGTCGCAATAATTGCAGGCTTTCTTGCAAAAAGGAATGTGAATGTAAATACCGCTCATGAATCAACTGCTCAACACAATTCTAAAGGTAGTTCCTTTGCCTATTTCGCTCCATTTTACGGAGATAGATCCTTTGTGGTATTCTTCAATGATGCGTTTAGAGAGTGATAATCCCAGTCCCCAACCGCGTTTTTTACTGGTGTAACCAGGTTCAAAAACTTGCTTGCGTTTACGTGGAGGAATTCCTTTTCCAGTATCGGTTACGTCAATGAATACTTTTCCATTATCGCGCTCAATTTGGAGGGTTAGCTTTCCGTTTCCGTCCATTGCATCAATTGCATTTTTACACAAGTTTTCGATTACCCATCCGAATAAAGGTGGATTTAGATTAGCCGTAACCGGCTCATTTGGAGTGATAACCTCAAACTTGACTTTAGAAGAGGTTCTTTTCTTCAAATAATCGGTCATGGTGGTGATTACTTCAGAAACATCTTCTTGCTGCAAGTTTGGTTTCGCACCAATTTTAGAGAATCGATCGGTGATTACTTCCAGTCTCTGAATGTCTTTTTCCATCTCGTTGATCATGGTTTGATCAACATCCATTTCGCGCAAAATATCAATCCAACCCATCAAAGATGAAAGCGGTGTTCCCAATTGGTGAGCTGTTTCTTTAGACATCCCAACCCAAACCTGATCTTGTTCTGATTTTCTGGAAATACTGAACAACCAATATCCAATTAAGATGAACAACCCAATAACGGTGAACATCACAAACGGATAGGTTTTAAGCTTGTTAAGCAAGGCACTATCTGCGTATAAAATCAGGTTCTGTTCATCTTCTCCCAAATCCACAACAATGGGTTCATTTTCAAAAGCCATTTCATCCATCAATTTTCTCAATCGAGAGGAATCTTGGATGATTTCAGAATCGATGTTTCCGTAGGCTAAAACTTTACTTCTATCGGCAGTCAGGTACAAAACAGGCGTGTGAGCTGCATCATTTACAACTTCAGAAATAAAAGAATTTTGAAGATCGTTGAATGTGTTTTTCAGTTCTTGAAAAAGTCTAGAATCTTTGTAGTACAGATAGTTGTAGCTGGTTCCGTAGTAATTCACATCGATGCGATTACCCAAATCCATCATTACTTTCAAATTGGCTTGGAGAACACTGTCGTTATGGGTTTTGATTTCTTCTTTGGAAAGAGAATCAACACTGTTTTCAATAATTCCAGCGATGTTTCTATAACCGCTGATGGTGCTGTCTTCATTCACCAAAATAATGGGAATTGTGGTGTTGGATTCAACCACTTTTAAAGCCAGGCTTACGTCTGGAGAGGAGATTAACGCCTTGGTAGCATCACTCCAAAGTTGAACACGTTTAAGTTCTTCGGTTTGTAATTCAGAAAACAGTTTGCTGGTGTAATTTACCAATTTGGCCTTACGCTGAATGGCTTGCGCCCACAGGTGAACTTGCGATCGTTCTTCGTCAGCAACCTCTTTCACCAAACGATTGGTGTACCAAATACTGATACCCACGATGAGCAGCGCCAATACGAATAGCGTACGTTTCCAAATTATTTTTTGCGAGTATATACTCAAATTACCTCCGTGTGTTGGATGATGGAATTACCAATCATCGTTTTCAAATTCCCAATTCTCAAATTTACTCTTGCTCTCTTCACCACTTACTTTTTTCAGCATTTTTTTCCATTTGCTGGATTTTTGCTCTGTAGTATCAGTAGCAGTTTTGGTTGTAGAATCTATTTTCTTTTCGGTCTCTAATTCGTTTTGGAATTCATCCAAATCTATGCTTTGCTCTACCTTTTTCTCTTCAGGCAATGGAGTCAATGAAGTGTCGTTTTTAAATAATCCCAATTCTTGATTTAGCACTGATTTAGTGGTTTTCACTTCTTGATCAACAACCTCTTTTCTGCGGATTTTAGTTGCCCATTTATCAAAGCGAATTTTTGGATTATCTACATTTCCGGTGATGTGTAAATACACCATTTTGTTACCCGTCCCATCATCTTCAATGTAACCGTATTCTGTTGGAACAGGCTCCGATTTTTTAGCTAACAAGATTTGCTTGAGGTTAAAACTCATGCGGTAATCCAAATCATTTTCAAACGTTTGTTGTCCACTCAATTCCAAATCTAAAGCCGATGATTTAATTTTCATCTGCGGAATAAATACCGTTTCATTTTCGATGCGGAAAGTGTTGTGCAACGTTTCAAACTGAATGTGATGCAGCTTCTTTTCAAAGTCATCGAGCTTGATGAACAAGCGAAGAATTTTATTCTTACGGAAATCATCAACCAAACTGTAAAGCGGTTTGTAATCAATCAACTCACCATTTTCAATGGTTAAATCGGCTTCGCCAGCGATGGTTTTACTATCTATTTTACCAGCCTCGTTTTGAGTAAACGTAAAGTGACTGATGATATCTGCTTTGCCGCTCAAATGCTCAGATCTTATGGCATTTTGACCAAAATTGTTGAAGTTCTCAAAGAGTTGCTGAATATCAATTTGCTGTGCTGATAAAGATAAATCAGAATAGATCTCAGAACCTCTAGGCTTGTAATTGTATGACCCAGAAACAACTCCACCTAACGATTCAAAACGGATGTCTTGCAAGTCTAAACCGTGGTAATATTTCAAATGCGTTTCTAAGTTGGTTGCTGTAACCTTAGCGTATTCCAACTTACCCAATTGAATATGAATATCGTAGTTAGCATCAGGATTTAAATGAATCGGCTCTTCGGCATTTTCATCATCGCGAAGCGTGTAACTATCTGCCGTTAAATTACCATAAAAGTGAGTTGGAAGTTCGCCCAAAAGCAACTCTTTAAATCCATTTTTAGATAATCCCTCCAAACGGATATTGGCTCCATCGTAAACGGCTTGCACATTTTCTAAAGCAATGTGATCGTTGTCTACTTCCAGATGCCCGGCCTTCAGCAAATACGTTTTGTTGTTGAATCCAATCTCGGTGTTTTGAAGTGTGAGATTGATGTTTTTATCCCAACTTAAAATATCATTAATAGTGATGGAATCTGTAGATCGAATTTGGCCTTTCAGTTTGATTTCAGCTTGCGATTTTCCAGAGAAATTCTCTAAAGTATCAAGTTGTAAAATGTTTTTGAGTGAGGCATGATCTACATCAGCGTGCAATTGCGTTACAAAATGCAGTTGCTCAAAATTGCGCAATTGAAATTTCCCGTTCAGGTTGCTAGCTCCAACTGAAAGCGCCAGTGAATCGATAGAAAGTGAACTCGTACTCAACGATTGTTTCTTTCCGTTGGTGTAATGCGCTTTGGCGTAAACATGTGTCAACGGTTCTTGAAGTGCAGCCAAATGAATGGATCCATCTTGCAATTCAAAATCGGAGTGAACGGTTGGATAAGGCGAAAACTCATCTCGGATAATTGAGATGGTTGCAGCTAATTTTCCTTTTCCTTTTAAATCAGTAATTGGCTCAGCAATATCTGCCGGTAAAAGTGCTGGAAGAACTTCAACATCTAAACCTTGAGCCGAAGCTTTCAACTCAATTTCTCGGTTGTAAAATTCACCTTCAACATCTAATGTGTAAGCGTTGCGGAGTTCCATTTTCCCGCGCGAGATTCGGTAAAATCCTTTGTCGGGATTCATTTCCATTCCAGCATCTAAGAAAACAGGTTCTTCTTTTAAATAAGTTAGATCGCTGATTTTGATGCGGTGAATTAATCCGCTGCCGTAAAGTGCAACTTGATGCTCGCTATTCGAGAACATTCCTTTGGCTGTAAACCGATCGGCTAGAATGTGAATATCTTCTTCAAATCTATCGTCTTGAAAACGCACATCCACATTGTCTAAAATGATTTCCTCTAAGTTGATTTGAAACTCACTGGTTGAAGCTACTTCATCGGTTTGTTTCAGAAACTCAAAGTTCACCGTTCCTTTTGCATCGGTGTGTAAATTGACTTTTCCATCGTGAGCTTCCACATGGTTTAAATCATAAACACCGTTGTAAAATTGAATCAGACTAAAGGTGAGGTACACTTCACCAACGTGAAAAAGGGTGTCGTTTTGTCGAGCAGGATTACTTCCAAAAGCAGTAACATCTTGAAATTTGATAGAAGCTTGCGGAAAACGCTCAATAAAACTGAGTTTGATTTCGCCCACCTGAATGGGCGTTATCAAATAATTGTTGAGTTCCGCAACGATAAACGGAACGGCTTTGTCTTGATATTTATAGGCCAAATACGTAGCCGCGCCAACACCTGTGAGCAATACAATAAAGAGTGCAAGTGAAATACGCTTTAACCACTTCATTGGCTATCAAACGTGTTTAGCTTTTGGATATTATGCGTCTGGATTGGAGATGAACATACGAAGCATTCCAACTTCTTTCTGGCTCAACAAACGGTATTTACCACGCGGAATGCGTTTTTTGGTAAGTCCAGCAAAAGAAACACGATCTAGTTTTACAACACGGTGACCGATTGCTTCAAACATTCTACGAATAACGCGGTTTTTGCCTGAGTGAATTTCAATTCCGATTTCATCAAAGTTATCATCTATAAAGTGAGCTTCATCGGCTTTAGAGATTCCGTCTTCTAACTCAACGCCTTTAACCAGTTTTACCAAATCGTTGTTCGATAAATTCTCGGCTGTTTTAACGTAGTAGATTTTTTTAACGCCATGACTCGGATGTGTTAGCTTTTTAGCCAAATCGCCATCGTTAGTCAATAATAAAACACCAGTTGTTAGGCGGTCTAAGCGACCAACTGGATAAATACGTTCATCACATGCTTTTCTAACCAAATCCATCACTGTTTTACGTCCGCGAGGATCGTCAACTGTTGTGATAAAATCTTTGGGTTTGTTGAGTAAAACGTAAACGTTTTTCTCTGGCTTGATGAATTTTCCTTGAAAAGTAACCTTATCGCCAGGCATCACGCGAGTACCCATTTCGGTAACCACTTTGTTGTTGATTTTAACCTCTCCTTTTTGGATCAGTTCATCAGCATCTCTGCGTGAACAAATGCCAGCATTGGCAATATATTTATTGAGTCTGACACCGTTTTTAGTTTTGTCTTCCTCTTGTTTTTTATGCTTTCTCTCGAACTTCTGATTTTGCATTTTCTTGCCCATGTAGAACTTGCGTACTGCTGAGCTATTGTATTCTTTCTTTGGTCCGTTGCTATCGCGTTTTTTGCGCATAATCTTTTATCCTCACTAATCCGTTTGCAAAGCTAATCAATAAATTACCAGCGGGGTTGAAAGGCATCTTTTATGTGGTTAATTTCAGTCTTCTTTGAGTTGATGATGATGCCAACAACATCAAACCGAACTTCTAAATCTAAGCTTTGGTCTTCAACATAGGCGTGTGCGGCTTGAATTATACGTTTTTGCTTGCTTCGAGTTACAGCTTCTTCGGGTTCGCCCATGTAATTGTTTTCGCGGGTTTTTACTTCTACAATGACCAATTCATTGCCCTCTTGCATGATGATATCAATTTCATCTCGACCAAATCGCCAGTTTTTCTCTAACAATTGATAGCCTTTTTTTAGCAAGTGTTGCAGTGCCAGTTGCTCGCCCTGTTTACCTAGTTCGTTGTGGTCAGCCATTGGTTGTGATTGATTACATTCCGTTACATATAGTTATCCGAGCCATAAGATGTATACAATGAAAGTAATATGCAATTTCTTTTAATCCGTCCCTTACGTCAGATAAAATATTTTGATTGTTTTCAAAAGCTTCGAGAACTTTGTCTCCATCAACTAAAAGCATGGTCAGAGTAGCTTCCTTTTGATCACTTTTTTTATTTCTAAGATTGTCGAGATGATCCTTTAGGCTATTAACTTCAAATTTTTGCATTGTGAATTTATCATGATCAAGCTCCTTGTATTTTGTTATTGGATATCTGAAATAGGAGCTATCTCGATCATATTTACATACAATATTCAGAAGTGTGGATATTTTTTCTGTTTCAATCCATTCTCCTTTAGATGCAATTTTTTTTAGTTCATCAGCAAAAGGGAGTAATAATTTGGTGAGCCAATATTCATAAAGTATATCGATGTAATGGCATGAATATAAATCTCGCCATTTATTTTCCTCAATTTCGATTTGTGGTCTGTCTGTGTCAAATGGTCTATCACCATAATTTAGCTTAAGGGACTTGTGGAAGATTATTATTAATGATTTTATGTATAGCTCAATCGAATGTCTAAATAGAAAGTTTTCGGGCATTTCAGCTTGTTGGGTGACGCTATAGTTTTCATAATGATTATCAGTTAAATGCATAGCACTATTGTAGTATGAATCAGCAGTAATGCCAAATCCAAAGTCTGGGTGTAATTCAATTCCAGTAAAGAAATAATTCATGATAGATCTATTAGGGTTAACTCTGCGTAAAGTTAACCGATTCTTCGGCAACTTCTAAACGGCTGTATCTGCCCATGGTAATGGTCCAGTTTTGCTCTTGGTGTCCGGCTGGAAAATCAAAACAAACGGGATAATCATACTCTTTTACCAATTCCCAAATAATCTCGTAAGCAGAATATCCAAAAGGATCTGGCCCAGGTTTGATGTCTGTAAATCCGCCAATAATTAATCCGCGTAGTTGATCCAATTTACCAGATTTTTTCAAGTTCCACATCATGCGATCTACTTGATAAGCATATTCAGAAATTTCCTCTAAAAACAAGATTTTGCCGCGCGTGTCTATATCGGAGTTTGTTCCAGCTAAACTTTGAATCATGGCTAAATTGCCACCAACAACTTCGCCTTGTGCAACACCTTTTCTGTTCATTGCATGAGCGTCAATGGTGTAATTTAAATGACCATCAAACAAGGCTTTTTTCAAAGTGCGGAGGTTTTCATTCTCTCCTTCAGGAAAATTAAGCGGAACGGTAGCGTGTAAAGTCTCTATTCCAAAATGCGTGTGAATGTGGTTGTGCAGCACTGTAATGTCGCTAAATCCGATAATCCATTTTGGGTTTTGCGTGAAAAGATCAAACGATACTTTGTCTACAATGCGAACCGTTCCGTAACCTCCGCGAGCACACAAAAAGGCTTTCACTTCAGAATCGTTGAGCATGTCTTGTAAATCGGCAGCTCGCTGTTCATCGGTGCCAGCAAATTGAAAGTGACGCTCAAACAGGTTTTGCCCGAGCTTCACGTTCAATCCCCACGACTCAAGCAATTTAGTTGCTCGGTCAATGTATTCTCGTTCTACTTTTTTAGCCGTACAAATAATAGCGATGGTATCGCCCGGTTGTAATAACGGAGGAGTTTGCATAGACTCGAAACTACAGCTGAAACGGCCATATTTTTTGGGTGAATACCAAAAATTCTTGCACATCAGCTTGTTGATTGCTGAAAATACTGGTAAACCATGAATTAGGGTCTATACACTTGGTTATTTTTGTCGCTTATAATCAGAATAAACATGGAATTGCCAAAGCCAAAAAGACATTTAGTAACCGCAGCCCTTCCGTATGCAAACGGACCGCTTCATATCGGACATATTGCCGGGGCATATCTTCCGGCCGACACCTATGTTCGTTTTTTGCGACAAATGGGTGAAGACGTAGTATTTATTTGTGGATCAGATGAGCATGGGGCGGCAATTACCATGCGCGCCAAGAAAGAAGGCATTACTCCGCAAGAAATCGTAGATAAGTATCACGATATCAATAAAAACGCATTTGCTGATTTTGGAATCAGCTTCGATTTATATCACCGCACCAGTACGCCACTTCATCACGAAACTGCACAAGATTTTTTCAAAACATTAGATGCCAAAGGTTCATTTGAATTTGAAGAATCTGAACAGTATTACGATGAGGATCACAAGCAGTTTTTAGCTGATCGCTACATCATGGGAACTTGCCCGAAATGTGGCAATGAAGATGCCTATGGAGATCAGTGTGAAAAATGTGGTTCAACGTTAAGTCCAACGGAATTGATCAATCCACGCAGTGTGTTGTCTGGAAATGCTCCAATTTTAAAGAAAACCAAGCACTGGTATTTACCGATGCAAAAGCATGAGCAATGGTTGCGTGATTGGATTACTTCTGGGAAATTAGATGGCGTTCAACACCACGATCCAGAGAAATGGCGTAAGCAAGTTGTTGGTCAGTGCTTGAGTTGGATTGATGGAGGTTTAGCACCTCGTGCTATGACTCGCGATTTAGATTGGGGTGTAAAAGTGCCATTAGCGGATGCTGAAGGTAAAGTGCTTTACGTGTGGTTAGATGCACCAATTGGATACATTTCGGCTACCAAACAATGGGCTGCCGACAACAATAAAAACTGGGAAGATTACTGGAAAAATAAG
>CAJWSQ010000027.1 GCA_913045895.1 uncultured Flavobacteriales bacterium
CCAGATAATTTGATGATATCCATGGTAGCCATTGCTAAACCAGCACCGTTTACCATACAACCTACGTTTCCATCCAATTTCACGTAGTTCAAACCGATTTCACCAGCTTCAACTTCCATTGGATCTTCTTCAGTTTTATCACGCATCTCTTCGATGTCTTTGTGACGGTATAACGCATTGTTATCTATAGTCACTTTAGCATCAACTGCCATGATTTTATCATCAGAAGTTTTCAACACTGGGTTGATCTCGAATAAAGATGCATCAGCACCTTCATAAGCACTGTAAAGAGCAGAAACGAATTTCACCATCTCTTTAAATGCAGCACCAGAAAGACCCAAGTTGAAAGCTACTTTACGAGCTTGGAATCCAGTTAAACCTACTTTAGGATCAACTTCTTCGAAGAAGATTTTCTCTGGAGTTTTCTCAGCTACTTCTTCAATGTTCATTCCACCTTCAGTAGAATACATAATCATGTTACGACCCTTTTGACGGTTCATTAACACGCTCATGTAAATTTCTGATGGCTCAGAATCACCAGGATAATATACATCCTCAGCGATAAATACTTTGTTTACTTTTTTACCTTCTTTAGAAGTTTGAGCGGTTACTAAGTGTCCACCCAAAATACCTTTAGCTACATCAGAAACTGCCTCTAGGCTTTTTGCTAAAACCACACCGTGAGAACCTGTTTCAGTAACAGTTCCTTTACCACGACCACCAGCGTGAATTTGTGCTTTTACCACAAACCAACCAGTACCGGTTTCATCTTGTAATTCTTTTGCTTTTGCTAAAGCTTCTTCTGGAGTATCAGCTACTACACCGCGTTGAACTCTAACGCCATAGTTAGCTAGGATAGATTTTCCTTGATATTCGTGTAAGTTCATGATCTTTTATCGTTACAGATTTGCAAGTCGAACAGTGTCAAAAGTAAAATAATAATCCATAGTCAAAAACCTTTTAGCTCCCTCTATTTATCTATTTTAGCCATCGTCTTTAAGAATCATGATTACAGCGAGAAACATTACCAAATCTTACGGAGATTTACAGATACTAAAAGGTGTTGATTTAACCATTTCACAAGGCGAGGTGGTGAGCATTGTTGGAGCCTCAGGAGCGGGTAAAACCACCCTTCTTCAAATACTAGGCACACTTGAACCAAGTAGCACTGGTTCATTACTTTACAACGATACAGTGGTTTCTCAACTAAGCGATTCTAAACTGGCTGAATTCAGAAATAAAAACATCGGTTTTGTATTTCAGTTTCATCATTTACTACCTGAATTTACCGCATTAGAAAATGTGTGCATTCCCGCTTACATCGCAAAAAGAAGCATGAAAGATGCCGAACAGGATGCAAAAACATATTTAGACTTTTTGGGATTGAGTCATCGTTACGATCACAAACCCAACCAACTTTCGGGTGGTGAACAACAACGCGTGGCTGTTGCTAGGGCTTTAATCAATCAGCCAAATGTGGTTTTAGCTGATGAACCTTCAGGGAATTTAGATTCGCACAGTGCACAAGAATTGCATGAGCTTTTCTTCCGCTTATGCGATGAGTTTAATCAGTCTTTTGTGATTGTTACACACAACAACGAACTGGCGGATATGGCCGATCGTAAGTTGGAAATGAAAGATGGTGTTATTGTTAGCTAATGCCAATCGTTAATTGTGTAGGCATTGTATTTATCTAAAAGCATTGTATCAAATTCAGTTCTCGAGATTGACTTATAAGTAAATCCATCCTTTAGAGATTCACCCAACATTTCAGGCATAAACACCGAATCGGAGTTATAGGTTCTGAGCATTGATCCCTGACAAGGAAACGGACCATCGTAACAATAAGCTCGTTCAGCTGGCTTATAATAAGCTACTCCATTTACTTCCTCTTCATCAAATTCATACGGAAACTCTTTCGGTGGTGGTGTTACCAGAAATTTTGCTGAAACACCTTCAAAAGTTGCTAGTGTTTTGTTTTCGCTAATAAAATTCAAATGCCCTAGTGGTATAAATGTGATGATGAACAAGAGTGCATAAACACCATAACTGATGTAATTCAAAACTCTAGATTTTCCGTTTACGGGACTTCTATAGATCAAAAAAACTAAGAATCCCATCAGCATTGGAAGTAATAGTCTCACTTGTGGCGAGAGATACAACCAAACTAGCAGAAAGATTATTTGTCCCAAGACAAAGAGTTTATTGGATACCTCTAGCTTTTGCTTGACCAGTAAATAGATGGATAGTAAAATGATTAAAACCAAACTTGCTAATTCTAATATCCCCAAATCAGTTAAATGTGATATTCGATCAATGAATGTCCAATTTGACACTGCCTCGAAAGTGGTATTGTAACCAATTCTAACTCCACTGATTTTTGAATATTCTATAGCTGCTTGTGGAATTTGGTGGGCTGCATCTAGTTGGAATAACATAGAAAACGGTGCTGCTAAATATCCGGTTAACCAATAGCTTTTGATAAAATGAAGGCTAAATCCTGCTAAAACGATCGCTCCATATTTCCAATTCTTTAACTCAATCCAATGGATTATTCCAAAAAACCCAGCAAAAACAAGCATATTCATCTTGGTTAGAACCAAGCCCAAAAGGATTAAAGCATGATAGCTTTTCAAGTTTCGTGTAAGCCACGAATAGGTGTACACCACTACTCCAACAATAAGGATCAAATCTGGCGACTCTGAAGTTGACAGCAACAATAAAACTGGAGAAAGCAAGAGAATTAAAAGCTTAAACCATTTATTGCTGTTTTTGAGCAACAGTGTTTCGATGACAAACAATAATCCAAAAAAACCTGAGAAATCATTGGAATATATAAGACTATCTAAATTGAAAACAGCACAAAGCATGTGAAATGCTGAACCTTGAGATAAGAAAAGGTCAAAATTTCCTAATCCCTTTACTAATCCATATTCCTGAAACCAGCTTACTGCCTGATTGTAATACAATCCTTCATCTGGTAATCGAGGATAATAACTGCTCCAACCCAAAAACAAAATGGAGATAAAAACAACCTCAATTAGCTTTGATTTATCAAATTGAAAGTGATTGTTTTTCAGAAAAAGCCCTACTCCAACTAATCCAAAGGCTACAATTATATAATCTAGAAACTGAGGAATTCCACCAAATAAACTGGTCAAAGTAAAAACCAAAGAAAGCGCTCCATAAACCGTTAAAAACGCCAATGAAAATTTGTACTCAGAGTCTTTGAGAACTCGAATTCTTTCTGAAATAAAAAAGAAGAATCCAAAGAGAATGAGCCAGTATATTAATATCAAAATCATACCAAACGCTTATTCATTCTCAAGTTCATCTAAATAGTTTTTTCGAATGTTATATTGTTGCCTTAACATCAAGAAAGCAATTCTACAATAGACTGTGAAATTACATAACAAAGAAAGTCTAAAAGACTTTTTAAACGAGAAAGCAGAGTTCTACGAGAAAAACTGGTTTATTGAACACGATCCTATTCAAATCCCACATCGTTTTTCGAAAAAGGAAGATATTGAGATTAGTGGTTTCTTAGCGGCTACTATCGCTTGGGGTCAGCGTAAAACAATCATAAACAACGCCTCTAAGTTGATGGATTGGATGGATCATTCTCCTCATGAGTTTATCCTCAACCATCAGGAATCTGACTTACAAAAAATGGAAGGTTTTGTCCATCGCACCTTTAATAGTGATGATCTGCTCTACTTTATACACGCTTTAAAAAATATCTACACTGAAGGTTCCAGTTTGGAAGAATTGATGCTTTCTGATAAAAGTGATCGCGGAGCTAGTTTACATCAATTCAAAGCCCGCTTTTTTCAATATGATCATTTAAAACGAACAGAAAAGCACCTTCCAGATCCATTGAAAAAATCAAGTGCCAAGCGTATGAATATGTTTATAAGATGGATGGTTCGCCCAGCTGATAATGGCGTTGATTTTGGAATTTGGAAAACCATAACTCCAGCCGACTTATACATTCCATTGGATGTCCACACCGGAAATGTAGGCAGAAAATTAGGTCTACTCAAACGCAAACAAAACGATTGGCAAGCAGTTGAAGAACTTACCCAATCTCTTCGAAAATTTGATATAGATGATCCAATCAAATATGATTTTGCGTTATTTGGAATTGGAGCTCATGAAAAAGGTACTTGATAAGCTATTCTAAATAAACGGCTTAGTACATATCTTCGTAATATGAATAGCAGAAAACCTCAACTGAAGCCATTTACCTACGTACTTTTATTATTACTCCTTTTGTTTTCATTATACATGTCTGGACCAAAGCCAGACCCCATCAAGTTTGATCCATACCTACCAAAGGTTCCTACAATAGATCAATTGGATGAATACGTTCAAAAAAATGAGTTTGAATACAAAACCAAACCGGGTAATGAAGCTCAAATCGTTTGGTATGATGATTCAGCCAAAACTCAAACTGAATATGCTCTAGTTTATTTACATGGTTTCTCTGCTTCTCATCGTGAGGGAGGTCCTACACATATAGATTTAGCCAAGCAATTCGGGATGAATATCTATTTATCTCGATTAGACAATCACGGATTAAAATCGGATGACGCTTTACTAAACATGACAGCAACCGGGTTAATTGAATCTGCACAAGACGCTCTTGCTTTAGGATCGGTTTTGGGTAAAAAAGTCATTTTAGTAGGCACTTCAACCGGTGGAACACTCGCGCTTTATTTAGCTTCTAAATATCCAGAATTGGTTGCAGGTATTGTGCTTTACTCGCCCAATGTGGCAATCAATGACCCTAATGCATATTTGCTAAACGATCCGTGGGGGTTGGAAATCTCTAGAGTTGTTTTCGGAGGAAAATACCGAGATATTGAAGCTGATTCTGTACGTAAAAAATATTGGGATACACACTACCGACTAGAGGCTGCTGTTCAATTGGAACACTTGGTAGAATTTACAATGAAAGAGGAAGTTTTTCACAGAATTGAACAGCCTACTTTCTTAGGATACTATTATAAGAATGAAGAAGAGCAAGACCCTGTAGTTTCGGTTTCGGCCATGCTCGGAATGTTTGATGAACTCGACACTCCCGAAAGTAAAAAAATGAAGGTGGCTTATCCAGATGCTGGATATCATGTTATTGCCTGCGATTTGATTTCAGACAACTACAAAAAAGTAGAGGAAGACACACGTGCCTTCCTCCAACAAAAAATGAATATCAAACCAGTTGATTAAAACTCAACTCTGGGTGCGTTTTCTGAACCTTCATCAGCTTCGTAATACACCGCTTTTTCAAAGTCAAACATACTGGCCGTAAAGTTCTTCGGAAACTTCTGAATCGTAGTATTATACTCACGAACTGTTTCGTTGTAATTCTTACGAGCTACTGCAATTCGGTTTTCTGTTCCTTCTAATTGAGCTTGTAAATCGCGGAAATTCTGATTTGCTTTTAAGTCTGGATAACGCTCAACAGTTACCAATAATCTAGATAACGCAGATGAAACTCCACTTTGAGCTTTTTGAAAAGCTTGCAAATTGGCTTCATTCAAATCACCAGGATTAATAGTTACTTGAGTAGCTTTTGCTCTTGCTTCCATCACACTGGTTAACGTAGATTTTTCAAAATCAGCGGCACCTTTAACGGTGTTTACCAAGTTTGGAATTAAATCATTTCTACGTTGGTATTGTGTTTCAACCTGACTCCAAGCAGCATCAACACTTTCGCGCTCTTCAACCATGGTATTGTAACCACAACTGCTCAAAGAAACCGCTGCAAAAAGGGGCAGCACCCATTTGATTAATTTATTCATTCGATTGGTTTTATTAGTCGATCAAATTTACACTTCGTTTGATGAAGTTGGTTAATTCTTTTCCTTTCAACATTCCTTGAGATAACTTCGCCAAATCAACAGCTTGCTTACTCAACGATTGACGTTTTTCGCCATCTTGCTCCATCAATATTTTGCTTACCAATGGGTGATTGCTATTTACAATCATATTGTACATTTCAGGTAAGTTACCCATTCCAAACATGCCACCACCAACTTCTTGTTGTTCTTTCATTCTACGCATAAACTCAGGACGAGTAATCACAACTGGATCATCATTTTCGTTTAAGCTTTCAAATTGAACGGTGAATGTTTCTGTATTAACTACTCCTTCGAAAATTGGTTTCAATTCGTTTTGTTGATCTTCAGTCAAGTTAGATTCAACAACCTCATCTTTTTCAATCAACTTATCAACTGTATCAGCATCTACTCGCTTGAAAGAAATTTTCTCTTCTTTCATTTCAATTTGCTGCAACCAGTGACTTGTTAAAGGTGTGTCTAATACCAACACATCATATCCACGATTTTTAGCCGACTCAATATAAGCATGTTGCTCATCAACATTACTCGCATACAAGCAAACTAACGTATCGTTTTTATCGGTTTGTTTTTCCTTGATTAAATCGCGGTACTCTTCAATCGTAAAGCATTTATCTTCTGTGTTTTTGAATAAAACAGCTGGCTTGATTTTGTCACTGAATTTCTCATCAGTCAACATACCGTATTCAACAAATACCTTGATATCATCCCATTGTTTTTCAAATTGCTCACGATCATTTTTGAACATGTTCACCAATTTGTCAGCCACTTTTTTAGTGATGTGAGATGAGATTTTCTTCACATTTCCATCTTCTTGCAAGTATGAACGAGAAACGTTTAATGGAATGTCTGGTGAATCGATAACCCCGTGAAGCAATGTCAAGAATTCAGGAACGATATTTTCAACCGCATCGGTAATAAATACCTGATTGCTATATAATTGAATTTTATTTCGCTGAAGCTGAATGTTGTTTTTCAATTTCGGGAAATACAAGATTCCTGTCAACTTAAATGGATAATCTACATTCAAGTGAATGTGGAATAATGGCTCTTCAAAGCTTGAAGGATATAATTCGCGGTAGAATTTCTTGTAATCTTCATCCGATAAATCAGCTGGCATTTTATTCCAAGCTGGACTCGGATTGTTCACGATATTATCAACTTGCTCCTCTATCTGCTTAACCTGATCATTTTCGTCTTTCTCTCCAGATGGATCATCTACGTTGATGGTTTTCGTTCCAAACTTGATTTCAACTGGTAAGAATTTACAGTATTTATCTAGAATTCCAGCAATGCGGTCTTCTTCTAAAAACTCTTTAGATTCAGAGTCGATGTGAAGAATAATATCCGTACCGCGTTCTGCACGTTCAGCTTCTGTAATGGTGTATTCAGGGCTTCCATCACACTCCCATTTTACAGCTGGTGCTCCGGTGAATGATTTAGTTACCACTTCAACTCTTTCAGAAACCATAAAAGCCGAGTAGAAACCTAAACCGAAGTGACCGATAATGCCTGAATCTTCGGCTTTACCTTCATATTTCTGTAAGAATTCTTCAGCACCAGAAAATGCAACTTGATTCAAGTATTTACCTACTTCTTCTTCAGACATCCCTACACCATTATCAGAAATGGTAAGTGTTTTAGCTTCTGGATCTAATTTAACCTCAACGCGCAATTGGCCTAACTCGCCATTAAACTCGCCCATTTTGGCTAAAGCTTTCAATTTTGACGAGGCGTCAACGGCATTCGATACCAACTCTCTCAAGAAAATTTCATGATCTGAGTATAAGAACTTCTTGATTATCGGGAATATATTCTCGGTTTGTACATCTATCTTTCCTGTAGACATCTTCTAAATATTTTGAGTTAATTGATATTAATGTTCTGCTGCCATTAGGTCAAAGGTTGTGCCAGTGAACTCCATACTGACAAGATGACTTAATTAAACATCTACACTCAAAAGTTAAACTTTATTCAATTTATTTTAAATTTTATTTAACTTCGTTTCATCTATTTGAAACAAAATGACAATAAAACCCAATTTACCAACTAAGTGTCCGAGTTGTGAAGGACATTTAAACGTAAAACGACTTTCATGTCCCGACTGCGGCACTGAAGTAGAGGGACAATTCGACATGCCAGCTTTGCTTCAGCTTTCAAGAGAAGACCAAGATTTCATCTTGAAATTTGTATTGACGAGTGGAAGTCTGAAAGAAATGGCTAAATGGATGGAACGCAGTTATCCACTGGTTCGCAACCGTTTAGATGAAATTATTGAAAAACTCAAAACCATATCTGATGTTGAATAAGTTACTAAAACCCTTTGACTACATTGCTGGTGAGAAAGCTTTGGGAATAGGGTTAATCCTTTCACTTATCACTTCTTTGGTGGCAAACACTCAAGAAGCCCATTTCAATGGATTGGTGAATCTGAAGTTTATTCCACAGAAAACGCCTAATTGGATTTATTATATCGAGCCATTCATCAATGTAATTGTCTTCTCTTTTTTCCTTTCAATCATTGCGATAATCTTAAAAAAGAAATTTAGAATCGTTGACCTTTTTGGAACGCAATTACTTGCTAGATCTCCTCTTTTAATAATGAGCCTTGTGCTATTATTCTCAGGAGTGAATTATGAGACTTCAATGGAGTTACTGAAGAGCATAACTGAAAATCCAAATGACATTTCAGGAATAATTCCATTTATCGTTATGGGAATTCTCTCATTACCTTTTTTAATATACATGCTCTATTTAATGTACCATGCTTTTTCAGTTTCTGTTAATGCCTCTGGAACAAAAGCGATTATCTTGTTTATCATCGGTTTTATCGTTTCTGAATTAACGCTCCAATTACTTTACACTCAAATCTATCCCATGTTATGAAAACTATACAATCAATTTTAACTGCAGTTATTTTGTGTTTATCGATTACTTCAAAAGCACAAACTGACACAACCTTTAATTCGGGCAACTTGCAATTGAATGGAACCATATCAATTCCATCAGGTAATGGTCCATTCCCATTGGTAATTATGGCTCATGGATCGGGGCCAAACGATAGAAATGAAACTTTTACACCAACAGGAACTAATGGAGCTTGTCTATACCCAAACATGGTTAACGAAACTTCAGTCATGTTTCAAGATATTGCTGATTCATTAGCGATAGCAGGTATTGCAACTTTCAGATATGACAAGCGAACATATACTCACGGAAGTAGCTTAAACCCTACAACCATTCTTGTACATGATTTTGCTGATGATTTATCTGCTGCAGTGGATTTCATGAAGCTGCATCCTTCAATAGATATTGAGCAAATTTATTTGCTTGGACACAGTCAGGGTTCTAATTTCATTCCCGTAGTTGCTATTGAAAGAAACGACATCAACGGTTTGATTTCAATGGGAGGAAACACCACACCAATTGATACCATATTGGCTCGTCAAAACAGAGACATTGCCTATATGTGTAATCAAGATACTGCTGCTGGAGATCAATATTACAATGATATCCTCACTGCTATGGGAATGGTTCGAAATGGCAGTTGGCCAAATAATCAGGCGTTGCTGGGAGCTTATGAACCATTCTGGAAAAGCTGGATTGACTTAACCGATTCGGTTATTTACAATTACAATTCGGCAAATCTTCCATTACTCGTTTTACAAGGCGATGCCGATTTTAATGTGCCGCCTACAGAAGTAACGCCATTTAATGGTTTAGATCAAAACTTAACAACTGTTGAAGAATTCGATGGATTGAATCATTTCTTTAATGATGGTGACAACCCGCAAACAAACAGCGATGTAATTACTACAATCATCAATTGGATTTTGGATACTCAAACAGGAATTAAGAACCTTGATGAAAAGTCATCTATCAATTGGACGATTTACAATAACACGGTAATCATAGATTCGGAAAAAACTCAAAATCTGACACTTGAAATATTTGATTTAATGGGTAGACAGATTGCTCAGAAGAACATGCAAAATTCAAATCAGATTAGAATAAACTCTACTATACAAACTGGAGTTTATATTGCTACTGTAAAATCAAATGGAGCTATAATCGAATCTCGTAAAATATACCTTAACCAATAAGAATTATACAATAAATAGAAATCCTGAAATAGTATGTGCAATTACTGTTTCAGGATTTTTTGTTGATTATTTATAAGCCTACATTTGCGCTACTTCAGGCCCCGTAGTACAATGGATAGTATATAGGTCTCCGGAACCTAGGATCCAGGTTCGATTCCTGGCGGGGCTACAATTAGTCTTTTATTTCAAGCAAATCATTTATTACCGTAGCTGCTGCATGTAACCCAAAGGCTGCAGGAATAAAAGAAATGGTACCGTAGAAACTCTTTTTAAACTCAACTCCTTCTACAACTTTCATAGAATCAGGATCGGGTAACTCGGTAGAAAAAACAGCTTTAACACCACTTTTCACATCGTGTATCTTGCGCAATTTCTTCCTGATTTTGAAAGCTAACTTACAATTGTACGTATTCGAAATATCAGCTACTTTGATTTTTTCAGGATTCATTTTCCCACCAGCACCCATTGAAGAAACAATTGGAATGTTGCGTTCTTTTGATGCAACCATCAACCAAATTTTTGGTTTCAATGAATCGATGCAATCCACCACATAAGTTGGTTGAACTTCATCTAAAATTGGTCTTACTCTCTCGGGAACAATAAACTCTTCAATAGCAGTTACATCAATGTTCGGATTAATATCACGAATACGATCTCCCATCAGTTTCACTTTGCTCTTCCCAACGGTACTGTTCAAAGCTGGCAACTGCCGATTGATATTCGTTAAATCAACAACATCACCATCTATTATGGTCATTTTACCTACACCAGCACGAGCGATAAATTCCGAAGCAAAACTGCCTACTCCACCCATTCCAACAACTAAAACGTGCGCTTTTTGAAGTTTTTCAACTCCATCAGCTTTAATCAATAACTCTGCGCGTTCTAACCAATTTTTCTCCATCTTGATGAAATACTGCTTTAAAATTGCGCGAAAGTAATTCTTGCAATGTTTCTAGCGAAACGTTTTTTAACTGAGCCGCTTTTTCATAGACTTTTTTTATAGAAATGTCTGAATCATCGGTCTCTAAAAAGAACTGATTATCGGGTATTTTAGCGAAATAATCCTGAACAGATTTACTCTTTAATAGAGCCTCTCCGAATGATAAATAAAAACCCTTATCTAAAAACTGAGTAGCTAATTGTTCAGACTTATTAAATCCGTGAATAATCCAAGCTTGGGTCGGTGAAAAATCTTGATGAACTTTAAATAATTCATCAAAAGCTTTGACGACATGAATAATAACTGGCTTACCAATCTGTTCAGCAACTTGAATTTGCTTTTTAAAAGTCTCAAGCTGAACATGTAGTGCTTCGCCACGAAGTTTATCCAAACCACATTCACCTATAGCTAAACAATTTGATTTTTTACCTAAAACTTCAATTTGGGCAGAATACGATGAGTACCAAGGGTGTGAACCAACTGAAAACACTTGATCTTCATGTATTTTCTGTGTGTAATCAAAACTCACTAAACTCAGCACATCTAACTCATTATCAGATAAATGAGTATGTACGTCAATATACCAATGTTGACTCATTATCAACAAATGTTAAAATTTTTGGGCTATTGTTTATTGCTTTGTTTTTCATTTACATTTGTCACAATGATTTCAAGACCTGATTTAACAATTAGTCGTCTATTTTTTTTCGATAGTATTGGTTGAGCTTTTCTTGCATTTCATTGCTAGTATTAATTTTTTATTTTTTTGTATGAACATTTTTGTAGCCAACTTAAACTATCGTCTTACATCTGACGATTTAAGAGAATTATTCGACAATTATGGTACTGTCGATTCTGCTAAAATCGTAACTGACCGTGATTCTGGTCGTTCTAAAGGTTTTGGTTTTGTTGAAATGAGTGACGATGCTGAAGCTCGTCAAGCAATTACTGACTTAAACGGTGCTGAATTTGACGGACGTCCAATCGTTGTTAAAGAAGCTGAAGATCGCCCTAAAAGAACTGGTGGCGGTGGCGGATTCAACCGCGACAGACGTGGTGGTGGAAACCGTTATTAATCAATAATATTATCACTATTGAAAAGCGTTGAACAAAGTTCAGCGCTTTTTTTATGTCTAAACTTTTGCAAGAATTAGCTTTGGAGCATGAATGCAAAATCCATCGCTATACTTATGCCTGTTTACAATGCGGCTCCTTGGCTTGAAGCGTGTTTGGATAGCATCATTAATCAAACCCATACGAATTTTGAGGTCATTGCTGTTGATGATTTCAGTACTGATAACTCTCTGGAAGTCCTCAAAAAATACAGTCAACAAGACAATAGAATCCAGTTTTACCAAAATTCTGATAAAGGCATTATTCCCGCACTTCAGCTCGCATATTCAAAATCAACAGCTGATTTAATAACCCGAATGGATGCAGACGATATCATGCCTCCTCAAAAATTAGAATGGCTATACGATGCATGGATTCAAAACCCGAAAAACATCATTACTGGAAAAGTAAACTACTTCTCAGACAAAACAATCAGCGAAGGCTACCAAGCTTATGAGTATTGGCTAAATGAACGTGTTACAAATCAAGATTTCAATGCTTGGATGTATCGTGAATGCGTTTTAGCCTCTGCCAATTGGCTAGCGCATCGAGATCAACTCAATACAGTTGGAGGCTTTGACGAGCTCATTTATCCAGAAGATTATCATTTGGTATTAAAGTGGTTCGAAAAAGGAATTCAAATCACTGGAATTGATTTCGTATCACATTTATGGAGAGAACATCCTGAGCGGACATCGAGAAATTCAGACAACTATGCTCAACCTGCTTTTTTTGAATTGAAAATCAATCATTGGATTGAGCACCGATATGATTCCGTCAGTCAACTTATTGTTTTGGGAGAAGGACAAAAAGCCAATCTCTGCAAACAAATCTTGACCAACAACAACATCCCATTTCTCCAAGCTGGATTGCAAGCTCGTAAAAACATCATTGATGTAAATGACATTCTGAAATACAAGCACAAACAAGTGCTAGTAACGGTTTTTCCACCTGAAAAAGAGCGTCAAAAGCTCGAACAATTCTTGACTAAGAATAAATTAGAAAAGGGTAAAAACTGGTGGTACGTTTAAAGTTCAATTCCAACAGGACAATGATCTGAACCCATGATTTCGTTCAAGATAAAAGCATCCTTCACTTGCGTGTGGAATCTTTCACTAACAATAAAATAATCGATACGCCAGCCAATATTTTTCTTACGTGCTCCCATACGGTAACTCCACCACGAATATTTAACAGTTTCGGGATTTGCAGCTCTAAAAGTATCTACAAAACCAGCATTTAAAATCTTGTCTAAACCATCAATCTCACGTTGGGTAAAACCCGCTGAACGGTTGTAGTTAGATTCTGGTCGTGCAATATCAATTGGTCTGTTTGCCACATTCATATCTCCACACCATACAACTGGCTTTTTAGCATCTAACTTTTGTAAATGAGCCAACATTGCATCATCCCACGTTTCGCGATAATCTAATCTCACCAATTGATTTCCTGAGTTTGGAACGTAGGTATTTACCAAATAGAAATCTTCAAATTCAGCAGTAATCACACGGCCTTCCATGTCGTGTTCTTCAATTCCTAAATCATACTCAACCGAAATAGGCTCCACTTTAGAAATGATAGCCGTACCGCTGTATCCTTTGCGCTCAGCAGAATTGGAATAAATGTGATATCCTTCCAATTGATCTAACGCTTCTTGAACTTGATCATCTTGAGCTTTGGTTTCTTGCAAACACAAAACGTCCGGATTCATGGTTTGAACATCTTCAAAAAAATCTTTTTTCGTTACCGCACGAACTCCGTTTACGTTCCAGGAAATCAGTTTCATATTATTTCTTTTCTGCGAGTTGATTCATGATTATTTCTGCGTGAATCCGTGAATTTTCAATAAACCACTTGTGGGTTTGTAATCCACCGCAAATCACTCCAGCCAAATATAAACCAGAGATATTGGTTTCCATAGTTTCAGGGTTGTGAACTGGAATTTTATGGTCTTCTTCATCTATTGCCACACCACATTCTTCGAGGAAAGAAAAATCAGGTTCATAACCTGTGAGGGCCAAAACAAAATCATTATCAATTGCATGTTCACCAGATGGATCTTTGTAAAAAACTTGATCCGATTCAATTTTGGTCAACTGTGCGTTGTATATAGCTTGGATTGACCCTTCAGCAATTCGATTTTCAATATCTGGACGAACCCAATATTTCACACGTGGACCAACTGATTCACCTCTGATAATCAAGGTTACCTCAGCTCCTTTTCGATAACATTCTAAAGCAGCGTCAATGGCTGAGTTTGAAGCTCCAACAACGGCCACTTTTTGATTGTAAAATGGATGTGGCTCACGATAATAATGCATCACCTTTTCCAAATCTTCTCCAGGAACATGAATCTTATGTGGTAAATCGTAAAACCCAGTAGCAATCACCACCGATTTTGCTTCATAAGACTGCTTAGAAGTCACGATGCGAAAAGTATCTTCATTCTTTTCTAGAAACTCCACTGATTCGTACAAACGAGTATCTAAATTGAAGTGTTGAGCTACTCTTCTGTAATACTCCAAAGCCTCCGATCTGGTTGGCTTCGGATTATGAGAAACAAATGGAACATCGCCAATTTCTAGTTTTTCAGAGGTGGAGAAAAAAGTCATCCCCAAAGGGTAATTATACAAGGAGTTTACTAATGTTCCTTTGTCAATAATTACATATGATAAATTGCGTTTTTGGGCTTCGATTCCACAGGCCAACCCAATAGGCCCTGCTCCTATGATTAGGACATCCACTTGTTCCATTCGGCAAAATTAAAAGGCTTAATTACATGCTGTAATAAATCCTTGTTAAAACAAAAAAGGGAAGCATATTGCCTCCCTTTACTTTTATCTAGAAAATGTTGAATTACATATTTCTGCGGTATTGACCACCCACTTGGAATAGCGATTCGGTAATTTGCCCCAAAGAGCAATATTTAGCTACTTCCATCAATTTATCGAAGATATTCTCATTTTGAATAGCCGCGTTTTGCAAGTCTTTAATCAAATCGTTGTAGCGATCTTCAAATCGAGTTTGCAAAGACTGAACTGTATTGATTTGGAATTCTTTTTCTTCTTTGGTTGCACGGATAACCTCAGCCGGTATAATGGTTGGAGATCCTTTTGAACTCAAGAAAGTATTCACACCAATAATTGGATATTCACCTGTGTGTTTCAAAGTTTCGTAGTAAAGCGACTCTTCTTGAATTTGAGTTCTTTGGTACATTGTTTCCATTGCACCTAAAACACCACCTCTTTCAGTAATTCTATCAAACTCGGTAAGAACTGCTTCTTCCACTAAATCCGTTAACTCTTCAATGATGAATGAACCTTGCAGTGGATTTTCATTTTTCGCTAATCCCAACTCTTTGTTGATGATTAACTGAATAGCCATTGCTCTACGAACACTCTCTTCGGTAGGCGTTGTAATAGCCTCATCATAAGCATTGGTATGCAATGAGTTACAGTTATCATAAATCGCGTACAAAGCTTGAAGCGTTGTACGAATATCATTAAAATCAATCTCTTGTGCGTGTAATGAACGACCACTCGTTTGGATGTGGTATTTCAACATCTGAGCACGAGGATTTGCTCCGTATTTTTTGTCTAGTGCTTTCGCCCAAATTCTACGAGCAACACGACCAATTACTGCATATTCAGGATCAACTCCGTTGGAAAAGAAGAATGATAAATTCGGACCAAATGCATTGATGTCCATTCCTCTACTCAAGTAATACTCAACATATGTAAACCCATTTGCCAACGTGAATGCCAACTGTGTAATTGGGTTAGCTCCTGCCTCAGCAATATGATATCCTGAAATAGAAACAGAATAGAAGTTACGTACTTTTTGGTCGATGAAATATTCCTGAACATCACCCATCAATCGAAGGGCAAATTCAGTACTGAAAATACAAGTGTTTTGAGCCTGATCTTCTTTTAAAATATCAGCTTGAACCGTACCACGAACTACGCTTAAAGTTTCAGCTTTAATTTTGTTGTAAACGTCAGCTGGAAGAACTTGATCTCCCGTTACACCCAACAACATCAAACCTAGCCCGTCATTACCCTCTGGTAATTCGCCACTGTAAGTTGGAATAGGTTGACCGTAACCATCATAGATATTTTTGATTTTGGCTTTCACCTCATCAACCATACCGTTTTCTTTGATGTATTTCTCACATTGCTGATCAATTGCAGCATTCATGAAAAACGCCAAAAGCATAGGAGCTGGCCCATTAATGGTCATCGAAACCGATGTAGTTGGAGATGCTAAATCGAATCCAGAATATAGTTTCTTAGCATCATCTAAACAACAGATAGAAACACCTGAGTTACCGATTTTACCATAGATATCTGGTCTCCAATCAGGATCATTTCCGTAAAGAGTTACCGAATCAAAAGCTGTTGATAAACGAGCCGCAGGCATTCCTTTACTCACATAATGGAAACGTTTGTTTGTACGCTCAGGACCACCTTCACCAGCAAACATACGCGTTGGATCTTCTCCTGTACGTTTGAATGGATAAATACCCGCTGTGAAAGGAAATTCTCCTGGAACGTTTTCTTGCAATGTCCAGTTTAAGATATCACCCCAACCCTTGAATCTTGGTAATGATACTTTAGGAATTTGCGTGTGTGATAAAGACTCAGAATGTGTTTGAATCTTAATCTCTTTATCGCGAACCTTGTAGCTATAAACTGGATCGCGGTATTTTTTCACCTTATCTACCCATTTCACAATTGTATCCCAATTGTGCGGGTTCAAGTTCATTTTTTCTTTATCGAATTCAGCTTTTAGCAAGGCTACTAAACTTGCATCTGCAGATGAAGCCTCTAAAAGTTCATCCCAATTAGTTGCATCAAGCGGTAATTCTACTTTCGCAATTGATTCTAAAGAGCCATGCAATTTGTATAACTTATCAGCTACATCACTTTGCTTGCGTCCCCAATCATCATAAGATCTGTTGTTTTCAGATATCTCACTCAAGTAACGTGTACGAGCTGGTGGAATGATATAAATCTTCTCACTCATCTCTTTGGTTACTTCAAAAGTCGAATTCAAATCGGCACCTGTTTTCTCTACCAATTTCGCTATCAATTTAGCGTAAAGGGTATTCATTCCAGGATCGTTGAATTGAGAGGCGATTGTTCCATAAACAGGAAGTGAATCGTCAGCGGCATCCCACAATTGGTGATTGCGTTTGTATTGCTTTTTCACATCGCGAATTGCATCTAGAGCACCGCGTTTATCGAATTTGTTGATTGCCACGATATCGGCAAAATCTAACATATCGATTTTCTCAAGCTGAGTTGCTGCACCAAATTCTGGTGTCATCACGTACAAAGCCATATCGCTGTGATCTAAAATCTCAGTATCACTTTGTCCAATTCCAGAAGTTTCTAGGATAATCATATCATATCCAGCAACTTTAAGAATATCAACGGCTTCGTGCACGTATTTACTCAAAGCCAAATTACTTTGGCGAGTCGCCAATGAACGCATAAACACACGTGGGTGATTGATGCTATTCATGCGAATTCTATCTCCTAAAAGAGCTCCACCCGTTTTGCGTTTAGATGGATCAACTGATACGATGGCGATTTTCTTATCGTCAAAATCCAACAAGAAACGTCTTACCAATTCATCTACTAAAGATGATTTTCCAGCACCACCAGTACCCGTAATTCCTAATACAGGAGTTTTAGATTCTTTGGCAAAGCTTTGGATTTGCTCTAAAATTTCGTTGTGATTCTCTGGGAAATTCTCAGCTGCAGAAATCAAACGAGAAATAGATTTCACATCTTTCTCTTGAATGTCTTTTAACGTAGCATCGAATTTTTCACCAACAGGATAATCAGCTCGTGAAACCAAGTCGTTGATCATTCCTTGCAATCCCATTTCACGACCGTGATCTGGGTGATAAATACGCTCGATTCCGTGTGCTTCTATGTCTTCAATTTCTTCAGGAAGAATGGTTCCACCACCACCAGCAAATATCTTGATGTGTCCAGCTCCACGTTCTTGAAGTAAGTCATACATATACTTCAAATACTCAACGTGTCCACCTTGGTAAGATGTCATTGCAATAGCTTGAGCATCTTCTTGAATGGCTGTGTTTACAACCTCTTCAACACTTCTATCGTGACCCAAGTGAATAACTTCACACCCGGTTCCTTGAATAATTCTACGCATGATGTTGATGGCCGCGTCATGTCCATCAAACAAAGATGCTGCCGTTACAATGCGTACATTGTTCTTTGGCTTATAAATCTCAATGTTTTTCATAATAATTGCCCCATTTTATGGAGGTTTTGCTTACGGGTAATTGAGCTGCGAAATTAAGTATATTAACAAAAGATTCATATTGATAGATAAGCATTTGAATCTAGCGATGAATTCTGTTATTTAGCAAATAGAAAAGTTGCCATGTTTTTTATCCTATCCAAAATATTGAGTTTCTTGACTACGCCTGGCTTTTGGGTATTTATTCTCATATGTTTAGCTCTTTTGAAACCCCGTAGAAGAAAGAGATATTTATGGTGGGCATTTGGTGTTTTCTACTTCTTTTCGAACGGAATGATCATCAACATGTGCTTACGTTGGTGGGATTGGCAGAAGGAATCACTTCCGCCTCAAACTGAAATTGCTGTGGTTTTGGGTGGATATTCGTCTTTTAATTTTGAAACCAACCAAGTAGAATTTAACGGAAGTGCAGATAGAATCATGATTCCGCTTCAGTGGTATTTTAATGGTGATATCAAGAAGATTTTTCTCTCAGGTGGATCAGGTGAATTACTGCAACAAACGTACAGCCCACAGCTAAAAGTTGCTGAACTGTTAGTTAGATCTGGGGTAAAAGAAAGTGATATTATCGTTGAACCCAAATCTAGAAACACACGTGAGAACGCCCTGTTTGTGGCCAATTATGTTGATTCTTTAAATCTAGATCAATCAAAAATGGTATTGGTAACTTCTGCCATGCACATGAGAAGATCATTGGGTTGTTTTGAAAAAGTAGGGTTAAATCTCTCAGGTGGAGTATTAGATTACGAGGCTTTGGTGTCAGATGTTTATCTTGATCAATACAAGTTAAAAGCTAAATCAATAACTCTATCTTCTAGCCATTCATTATCAGCCTCGGCTTTTTATGGTGCTGGGGACTTCTCTGTTTCCGACATAGTGTCAAAAGCCCC
>CAJWSQ010000028.1 GCA_913045895.1 uncultured Flavobacteriales bacterium
TAGCTTTGCCAATGTTTTTCATATGATTTTATAGCAATTTGTAACATGTTATAGCATTTTTAATAATTTCACCTAATTGTATATCCAATTTATTTGATTTCAATTGCTCTAGCCATGTTTGCAATTGTATCAGTGCTTAACAAGTATATATTCAAAAAGGCAAGTGTAATTGCTGTAGCAGTCTATTTGCTTTTACCGCTTGGTTTGGTTGGCGCATCTGCAAGATGGAAATCCCTTCAATCTCTAGTAAACGTAGAAAAGAGAAGTGGAAATGTAGTTGATAAGAAACTTTCTAGATGGGTCTTTACCAATTGGGTGCAACCTTTGGAATACGTGAAAGCAAACATGCAAGATAATGATGTGATTTTAGCCACTATTCCTGGTTCTGCACAATTCTACTTGAATCGTTCAGATGCTGCTTGGTTCCGTCAAACTCATTATGATTCTGAAGCACATGGATATGTCCCTAATGAGTATGATTCTACTCACGAGATAAGTGCGCGTACGTATGAGAATTTGGTTGAGACTTTTAATTCAAACCCAAGAGGTTGGTTGGTTGCAGATTACTATTTGTATGGGCCGTTAACCTCACCTCGAGCAAGAGATTTTGTGTTTAAAAACATGAAATACCATTTCAATACCTCAGAAGATGGAGATGTGTACGTGTTTAGTTGGGATAAAAGCCAACAAGTACAGCCAAAAGCCATTGTGATGGATGTGGGTAAAGGAGGGAGATACGCTACTCAAGAGTTAAACATCAATTTACCTGATGTAAAACAATACAACTATCTCGTATTTACTGCTGATGCCGAAGGTGTGGATAACAACCAGGAGGCCGTGATGGTATTCAACAGAAGTTACCAGCAATTTATTCCTGCAGCAAACAACGCTGGT
The DNA here is from genome assembly GCA_913045895.1 of uncultured Flavobacteriales bacterium. Classification (GTDB taxonomy): domain Bacteria; phylum Bacteroidota; class Bacteroidia; order Flavobacteriales_G; family Salibacteraceae; genus UBA6049. Next base: position 895 of record CAJWSQ010000028.1, read on the forward strand.
AGAAACAAGCTGATGGTTCGAGTTGAAACCAAGTACCTAAAAGCAGGTCAAAACTCTATACAGTTTGTGTATTACCCTGGTGATAAACCAGCTCCGCAAGACACGCACAAAGGGTTTGTGATCTACAACGTAGAGATAGCTGGTGCGGGTTGATAAATAGAATAATGATAGAAAATAAAAAAGCTCCGTTTTGCGGAGCTTTTTCTTTATCAGCTAGTTTGTGTTTTAAGCCTTATTAATCGGCATGGCTTGTAGAATTCCATTCCACAGTGCAATACGGTGTTGTAACGATTCTTTAGCTACTTCAGCAGCTTCATTCCATTTATTGATATCGTTTCCACAAAGCTCACGCATCATTTGCCAAGCTAATGGTCCGTGTTCATCTCCATCTAACTCAATGTGTCTTTTCAGGTAATAAATCATTGGCCCTAAATTGTTGTCAGATCGTTTTTCTAGATCTTCAACAATGGCAGTAAACATATCAGGAATCAAGTCTTCACGTCCAAAAGTAAAGGCAGCAGCAATTTTATGAGTTTCGCCACTATCAATTAAACGGAAAGTAAATTGGATAAATCGCTGTACACTTACCGGAGGAGCAGCTAATTCCAATGCTTTTTGCCAACTCATACCACGTGAAGCGCCCAAAATCATTTTGTCAATAGTATTGGTATCGGCACCAGCACCGCGCATAGCTTCGTGATACAGTTCAAAGTGGCTTGCAGGATTTCCTAGTAAATCTACATCGCTTTCTTCGCCTGTAACAATCTCATTAATCATGCGTCTCACGCCAGGTGATCCAACTGGACGCCAAGGTAAATCAACACAGGTTAATTTTTGTTGAAGTGCTTTTAGTAATGACATAAAGTCCCACACAGCAAAAACGTGGTGTTCCATAAAAACGCGTAGATCTTGCGTGGTATGGATTCCTTGGTACAACGGGTGTGATATCAATTGCTCTCTGTAGGGAGCTAGTTGTTCTTTTAACCTCTCTTCAAATTCTTTCATTAGAACAATTTTCGATGGTGCAAATGTAAGTAAGCACGTGTTTCGATAATGCTATTAAATGTTAAACGAGCCATTTACCCGTTTAAGTGGTAATAGCCAATTATTGAGATGAATCTGACATCGAATTGTTTAATTCACTTTCGAGTAATCTTTCCAATTCATTTTTAGAATCATCTTCAGTTGGGGTGGTGTTAGACTTAACCTGATCTTGGTAGTTTGGATTGGTAAACTGATCGGCATTAAATTGCAGTAGATAGGTATTTGGCTTTTCGTAAACGGCAACGTTGTTGAAACACTCTTTGTATTGCTCCAACGCAGGGAACAAGTATTTTTCAGTATTTCCGAAACCTAACATATCAAGCACTACATAGTTTACCTTTTTATCGGCAAAATCTTGAACGAGCGCTTTTGTATCGGATGTGTTCTTGAAATTCACACACTTACGATCAGATTCCAAATAGAAAAATACAGGCTTACGAGCACAAATAATAGCATCTTTCTCGCTGTGAACCTTTGCCCAGTGTGCAGTTTTGAAATAATTCTGCCACTCTGGTCGGTATTTTGCTTTTGCCTGAATGCGTTGAGTGTTCAGCACAATCAGGTTAAACATCACTAACAAGAAAATAGGATAAACACCCAAAGGCTTTTTCACTTTGAATTTACTTTCCCATTTAAGTGAAAGTTGATGCAATCCCATAAGTGTTAACAGTGATGTAACTGGAATTACGTGAGCCATAAATCGGGATGAAGCCCAAACCGATGGCCACACTAAAATGATTAATAATGCAGATCCTAAGTAAGCCACTAAAAACCATTTGTAGCCACCTGCATTTTTAATTCCTTTCCAAATGAAATACAACAGTAATAAGGAGATGAAAACATCTGTTGCAGCACTAATTCCATGTACTTTTCCGATTATTGGAAGTGTAGCATCAGGTAGAAACCCGATGAGATAAGCCAAAGCATTTTGCTTCATTCGAGCCAATAAATCACTCATGCCAATGATAGGTGAATCAACATCGTATGGATTGACATGAATAAGCTGTCTGAAATAATTTCCTCCGCCTGTATTCAGAAAGAATGAAGGTGTGATGAACACTGCAATTCCAGCAACCGTGGCAATTAAAGGTTGGAATTTCTTCTTAGCTAGCAAGTAAAAACCGATCCCAGCAAAAACAGCTAATGCTACTGATCTGATGTAGAATGATGCTCCCAAACTCAAAGCCATAATCCAGAATCCGGGTTTGGTAAACCATTTTTGATCTTTTTCAGAATCGAGTTTCACGAAATAGAAAATACCCAACGAGATGAAAAACAAAAAGGGAATTTCACTCATTAAGATGGTTCCGCTTCGCATTAAAACAGGGTTGAGAAAAATCGCCATCGCTCCAACAATTGCTAAATTCACATTCGACTGAATGCGTTTGAAAATCTCAAACCAAAGCAATCCGCTGGCTAATAGAAAAAGTCCGTTAATGACTTTCAAAGCAACAATAGAGCCCAATCCGATTTTTGAGAATAGAGCAATGATCAACGGAAAGCCAATAGGGAAGTGGTTTTCAGCAGGATTTCCTGGGAAAGCTGGGTTTACAAATCCCAATCCATCAGCAAGAGCGTGCCCCAAAACAAAGTATGAGGCATTATCTCCGTTGATGTCCCATTTTTGATCGAAAACAAAGAAGTAAGCAATAGCAAAAACTACCAGCAAGAAAATTCGAGCAGGCATGAAGTTGACAATGAAATCCAATTCATTGAAAGCTTTTTGTTCTTTGTTTTCTGTCATGTAACGTGATTATAAATTCAATCCCTCAACCAATTGGTCGATTTTGGTTTTCAATTGAAGATTTGCTTCACCAAATTCAGCTTTACTGTTTAATGTGCCTTTCACACTGAAGTAAAACTTGATTTTAGGTTCCGTTCCAGAAGGACGAGCAGTTACCTTGCTTCCGTCTTCTAAAAACAATTGGAACACATTTGATTTTGGCATATCGATGATCGATTCTTCACCGGTAACCAAATCTTTGTGGACACATGATTTGTAATCGGCTGTAGAAACCACTTTTAAACCACCTAAAGATTCAGGTGTATTGGCTCTCAAGTCTTTCATCATGTTTTGAATTTCTTCAGCACCTTGCATTCCTTTTTTGGTGATAGAAATTAAATGCTCTTGGTAATAACCATATTGCATGTAGATTTCTAATAGCAATTCATACATGCTTTTTCCTTGAGCTTTTGCCCAGGCAGCAATTTCGCAGCAAATCATTCCAGAAGTAATGGAATCTTTATCGCGAACAAAATCACCAATCATATAACCGAATGATTCTTCACCACCGCCAATGAAAGTTTCGTTTCCTTCTTTGTTGCGAATGATTTCAGCAATCCACTTAAATCCTGTTAAGCAGAAATAGGTGTTAACATCGTAAGTGGTGGCAATATCTTGAATCAAGTTTGTGGTAACAATGGTTTCGGCCACAAATTCTTTACCAGTGAGCTTGTTGTTCTTTTTCCAATTCTCCAACAAATACCAAGTCAACAAAACAGCTGTTTGGTTTCCGTTGAGAAGGGTCATTTCACCTTCCAAATTGCGGACAGCAACACCAATTCTATCAGCATCCGGATCTGTTCCTATAACGATATCAGCATTTAGCTCTTCAGCTTTGTTTAAAGCCATCGCCAAAGCTTCTGGTTCTTCCGGGTTGGGAGATTTTACGGTTGAGAAGTTTCCATCAGGAGTGGCTTGTTCTTCAACAATATGAACGTTTTTAAAACCTGCTTTCTCCAATGCTGGCGGCATCGCTTTGATGGATGTTCCGTGTAAGCTAGTGAAAACGATTTGTAGATCTTCTTTACCATCGTTGTTGAAAGAATGACTCACAACATCGTTGATAAAAGCTTCGTCCATTTCAGCTCCAATAATTTGGATAAGTGATTGATCGCCATCAAATAAAATGGAATCAAATGACACTTTTTGAACGTGATCGATTACGTTTTTATCGTGTGGTGGAACCAATTGAGCTCCATCATTCCAATAAACTTTATAACCGTTATACTCTTTTGGATTGTGCGAAGCTGTTAAGATAATTCCACTTTGGCAATTCAATTTGCGAATAGCGTATGAAATCTCTGGTGTTGGTCTTAAGTCTTCGAACAAATAAACCTGAATTCCATTGGCTGAAAGTACGTTGGCAACTGTTGTAGCAAACGGACGAGAATTGTTGCGGCAATCGTGGCCAATAACAACACTAATGGTTTGATTGGTGAATTGTTCTTTCAGGTAATTGGCCAAACCTTGTGTGGCTTGACCCAATGTATATTTATTCACGCGATTTGTTCCAGCACCCATGATGCCGCGCATTCCGCCTGTTCCAAATTCTAAATCTTTATAAAAAGCGTCTGCAAAGGTATCGCCACCTACAGACATCAATTGTTTCACTTCATCTTGAGTAGCTTGGTCGAATGGTGTGGTAAGCCAAGCTTTGGCTTTTTGTTCAATAGTCATTGAATCGTTCATGTTCATTCATTTTCAGGTCAGCCAAAAGTAACCCACTCAATCACGTTGCACAAATGGAAAATGTAAACGGATGTTAATGAAACTGTAAAATCGTCACACTCAACGTGTTGGGCCTGTCAAAATATCAGTGTAATATACTGGTAATCAGACAAAATGCTAGACTTTTCCTATTGGCACAAGCCTTGAACAATACCCTGCAAATAACATTTGAAAACTAATTTTTTGGAGGATATAATTATGAAACTAGTTAGAAGAAACGCAGGATTTCCATCACTTTTAGATGAATTGTTTACAAACGATGCTTTTTACGGTGGATCAACTTACACACCAGCAGTAAACATCAAAGAAACTGAAAACAGTTATGTAGTTGATTTAGCTGTTCCAGGAATGGAAAAAAGCGACTTCGAGATTAACTTAGAAAACAACGTGTTAACCATCTCAGCTGAGAAAGCAACAGAAAAAGAAAACACCACAGAAAAGTACACGTTGAAAGAGTTTGGTAAATTCTCGTTCAAGAGAAGTTTCACGCTCCCGGAAGGAAAAGTGAATACTGAAAATGTAAATGCACAATACAACAATGGAGTGTTGAGCATCCTTTTACCAAAGCAAGAAAAAGAAGTGAAAAAAGCGAAACTTATCGAAATCGCTTAACGTAAATAGGAACAGAAAGATTTTTAAGTAGGGTTAGGTTAGTGTAGAATACCGCGGTTGGGAGCTTTTTCAACCGCGGTTTCTTTTTTATGCTTTTGGCTGATACAGACCCAAACAGATTTTCATGCGCAAAATGCGTTTTATACTATTCTCAATTTGAGTGGCGAATGCCTGATCAGTCTGACTTAACTCTAAAATTTGTTGCAATAATTGCGGTTCGTTTGGTGGCATTAAGATAACATCGCAACCTGCTTTTGCAGCAGCTAATGGACCCATTTCTCCACTGTTTACGGCAGCCATCATATTCATAGCATCTGTAAAGATGATTCCTTCAAATCCTAATGAGTCTCTCAATAACTCAGTAACAATGTTTCTAGAACAACTTGCTGGTTTACCATCAGTATTGAAAGCAGCATTGTTTTGAACCGTAACGTGAGCAACCATTACACTGGCCACATTTTCGGCAATAAGTGGCGGATAAACACCAATTTCTTTAAACTCGCCATCAATGTAAACGGTTTGTTTGTGCGTGTCACCAGTAACATAACCATGTCCTGGGAAATGCTTGATACAAGCAGCAACCTGATCTTTTTGCGTAGCTTCAATGAACCAACTGCTTTTCTGAATAACTGAATCTGGATTGCTACCAAAACTGCGGTGTTTAATAGCTTCGTTATTTGGACTTAAATCTACAACTGGAGCAAAGTTGATTTGGAATCCCATTTCTTTGATTTCCGCGTCAATTTTGTGTGCTGCATCAGCTACGGCCGTTGAATCTTTTAAATCAACTGTTTTTGGAATAGTTACATCTGTGCCTAAAACACGTGAGTTGAATAAACTAGGCTCGGCATCAATGGCAAACCAAAGAGGAAAAGCTGTTTCCTGATTCAGTTGATCGATAAAAGCTTTGTTCTCTGTTTTCTGACCTTTCAAGAAGATAACACCACCAACTTGTTGGTTTTTAACTAGCTTCAATACGGTGTTATTTGGCTTGCCTAATTGACCAGCTGAAGTCATAATCATTTGGGCAACTCGCTGCGTGTCTGAAAGAGAATTGTACCATTCATCAACGATGTGGTCTAAGTTGACATCGGCTTTGAAAAAATCATCAATCTTGAAATGCTTTTTGGGTGTAGTACCTTCTTTTTTAGGTTCTTGTTGTGGATTTTCGGGTGTGTTGTTTCCAGTGCAAGATGAGAAACTCATCAAAGCAATTAGTGAACTATATATTATTTTCATCGTCATCTTTTGTCATTCTGTAAAACAAGATAATATCAATACAGGCGTGTGCAATCATGGCTGAAACAAGCCCAACATAATCATTCAGGTATCCAATTCCAGCAATTACCAAAACCATAAATGCTCCGTAAATGGAAATACACCAATCTTTCGGATTCAAGTAGCCGTGAATCGCTACAAATACAACGCTAGTGATCCAAATTCCCCAGTATTGTTGTAGAACTCCTCTGAAGAAATACTCTTCACCAATTCCGGCACAAAGTGATACAAATAAGATATCGCTCCAATTCAAATCAAAGGGCAGAACGAGTCCGCTGTATTTAACTCGAGTGGCTTTCATAAACGGTAATCGAATGATAAGCCAAGCTAAAAATCCTGCAACGACACCTGCTAAAAGTCCTATTCCCAGTTGGAAATGTAGTGGCATTGGCATTGAAAATCTGAACGAACTGGGCTGATCTTCAACAAACCATATAATTAAAGCTCCAACTGCTGGAAAGCCAATGAGAGTGAGTAAACTGAGTTTGTATAACTGTGATTTTTCCATAAAAAAAGCCGTAGGAAAATCCCACGGCTCGAAGATATAAATTCAATGTCAGCTTACTGAACAGCAATGTAGATGTGCGTGATTAAAGTAGAAGGATCTTTAGTAGTACTTGGATCAGTAATGTACTCTTCGAAAGGAGCTCCATTTTCTTTAAATCCGTTTTCGCCCATGTATTTGTATGCAGCGTTCCAAGTAGCTTCCATACCATCATAAGAACCAAGATGTGTAATTCGAATAGCTTTTGAAGCAGGCATTGTTCCAGCTTGAATAACATCTGTTCCTTCAATGGCTCTTGAAACAGGAATTATGCTTGAATAAACTACTTTATGAGGAGGTTCCCAAGTATAGTAAGATGCTAAAGGAGCGGTAACAAATTCCAATTGATTTGCTCTCATAAACTGAGACAGCTTACCATAGTTATTTTCCATTGATTCACTAATTCCATTTACATCAGATGAATCTTTGATTCCAATGTAATGCCACTCTGGAAGTTGAATTTCAACAATTTCCAAACCATCAACATCTGAAGATTTTAAAATCTCAGCATTATCACTCAAACTAGGAGCATTGCTTGTTCCGCCAGAAACACAAGGGTTTGATTCGTCTGCTGAAGCAGTTTCGGCTAACTTTTCTAAACCAGCTTTAAATGTGGTTTCTAAACCTGGTTTCATGATGGCACCCATCAATCTAGCAAAAGGATTAGAACCCATATCAGAGGTGAAATCCCAAGTAACTTTGGTTCCGTCTTCAACTTCTTCGAAAGAGAAAATACCGTGACCACCACCTTGTCCACCAAAGTCTAAATCGGCTTCAACAGTTTCAAGTGGAGTAACGTGTGAGTAGGTCATAGACCCATTACCCATAACTTCAGAAACCCAGCTGTATGAAGCGCCTTCACCTTCAGTAATATCGCTCCAATTTAATTGCATAGTTGTATCCATGTTTACCCATGGCGACCAAACAGCTCTTTTTTTCATGTCATTAACATGATCGAAAACAACACAAACAGGAGCTTGAATGACTTTGCTGTTTGACATTTCAACCGAAGAAGGTTGCAAATAACCAACTACAACAACAATAAGTAGGATAGAGACGAGGGCAATACCAATGATCTTCAGTGCTTTCATAATGTTTTGGATTAAATTTTTGTGCTTAGCGAATATAAATAAAAGCAACTATCTCAGTGTGATAGCGCTATTATCTTGAAATCATTATTTTTGGTTCCATGCCGTTGAACCGTGTTATTTGTTACGCAGCAATAACAGTTTTTTTATCACTCATTCATTTCAGTTCAAGTGCTCACGAAGATGAAACAAAACGTGACACTGTTTCTGCTATGGTGATGTATGGTGAAGCTATGTTGTTGGATGGAATTGAAGAAATGAACAAGGAAGAAATAGCCTTGTACAAAGATTCTTTGATACATCTTACAAATCCACCGTTATCTGTTATTGAACAGATTGAAATTTATGAGCAAATCCCTTCAATGACGTTTGAAGAGGTATTTCATTTGATTGATTCACTGTTTGAAATGGAATCAATTCCATATCCTCTGATCAACCAAATTAATCTCTATGTAGCCACACATGAACCCATTGAGGAAGAGGAAATTGATACATCACAATATCCAGCAGATTTTTATTATCAGAGTTGGAACACACTCATTCCCAATCCATATGCTGTAAGAAATCTAATTCAAAATGATTCAACACTTGAGTTGAAACTGCAAGGAGGTAAACGATTGCAAGAATTTCAAATGCCAATTGAAGGTGTTTTAACTTCAGGTTTTGGATGGCGAGATGGTAGAAATCACAACGGAATTGATATTGATTTAGAGGTGTGGGACACCGTTCGAACTTCATTTCCAGGAATGGTTCGTGTAGCCAGATATTACGGAGGTTATGGTAGAGTAGTGGTTGTAAGGCATTGGAATGGATTAGAAACGCTGTATGCTCATCTTCATCGAATAAAAGTGAAACCGGGAGATATTGTAAATGCAGGAGATTTAGTTGGTTTAGGAGGTAGTTCTGGACATTCAACAGGAAGTCACCTACATTGGGAAATTCGATTTAAAGGAGTGCCAATCAATCCAGCCCATTTTATCGATTTACAGGAAGGAGAATTGCAAAAAGATGTACTCGTTCTGAAAAGAACACGTTATGGTTATGCTGCTTTTCCAGAAGGAGTTGTGTTTCACGAAGTAAAAAGAGGTGAATTTTTGTATAAAATTGCATCTGAATATGGCACCACAGTTAACAAACTGTGTGAACTAAATGGAATTAGGAGAAACAGCATTTTAGTTGTAGGCCAGAAGATTCGGGTTATATGAATTTGGAAGAACGTTTTGATTTTACCAATTGGCGTAAACATCCTACTAAACAACGTTATTACGTTTTCTTTTTTACATCCATTGAACAGGGAATACATTTCGAATTCTTGCTAACTGAAAAGAGCATTTGGTTTGAACGTTTTGAAGATGCAGATCAACCAAATAGACCCATTTGGTTTGCTATTGATAAGAATGATCTGGAGAAAGTAAAATACATCAATAACCTCACTTTAGGAAAATACCGTAAACCATTTATACCCAACTCAACTCTAAGATGGGCCGTGATTCTATTTGCTCTCTCTATCTTAGCGCTTGCAATTGGCGGTGCAATAATGAACCAACAATAACAATTGAACAGCATGAAGTACAAAGCACTCCTATTATTACTGTTGATTTCTTCGCTAGGTTATGCTCAAAAAAACGTTGTTACGGCTGGTATTCAATTCAAGCCTATGCTACCCAACGATTTATTCAATGCAGATGAGATGCGAACCTCAAATTCGGGAATGAATTTTGAAACTCAGCAGAATTTCGGTTGGGGTGGTGGAATGGTTATCAGATGGGGATTTACTGAGATGCTGAGCCTTGAAACTGGAATTAACTATGTAAGGCGTAACTATTCTCTTTCAATTGATAGTATAGATAATAATTACAGTGGATCAACGGAATATAGAATCGATGGATATGAAGTTCCTATCATGGGGTTAATATACATTCGATTGGATAGGAAGTGGTATATGAATGCTGCACTTGGTGGAAGTATCGATTTGTTTCCTCGAGACTTCTATTCTGACACCATTAATGCAGATTGGATACATGAAACGGGTAGAAGGTCATGGATTCAGGTGGCTATGTTGGCAAATATTGGTTTTGAATATAGAACTGAAAGTAGTGGTTATTTCTACATTGGAGGATCATTTCACAGACCATTTTCATATATGTACTTATCAAAGATTGGTTTAGGTGATAACCCTTTTACAGAAACCAGTATGACCATAGATGGAAGTTACTTAACAATAGATCTCCGTTATTTCTTTCATGATGATCCTGTGAAACGCGAAAAACGGAAGAAGAATAGGAATTAGTCTTCTAAGAAATTTTGATAGTGATCGTAAAGAGCATAGATCTTTTTAACATAACTGTAAGGCTCTGATCCCCTGCAATAACCGTGTAATACAACTTCATCGTTGTAATAAGTGGGTTTTGATTTATTGAGGATCATTTCAGCTACGTTGTCATTCCAAACTTTACTGTTTAGCTCATACTTTTCGGCAAGCCTTTGAGCATCTTTAACATGTCCTAATCCAGCGTTGTAACTGGCTAATGCAAACTTTGCCGATTGGATGGAGTCATTGTCTAAATTCTCTAACCAGTAATCATAAAGCCATTTTAGATACATCGTTCCAGCCATTATGTTTTTCTCTGGTTCAGTAATTTGAGTGCTATCTACCCCGAAGCGCTCAGCGGTTTCAGGTAAAATTTGCATCAACCCTTTTGCACCAGTCCAAGAAACAGCGTCTGGATCAAACTGAGACTCTTGATGAATCAGCGAAGCTAATAACGGCCAAGGCCAATCCATTTTTTTCGCATATAGCTTGATAACGTTATCGTATGGAGAGATACGACCTCCTTCAGCTAAATTGTATTCACTTTTTGCTTTTGAACTCGTTTGCTTAGCCCACTTAAAGTACTTATTGTAGATGTAGGCGTATTGCGATTTACTTTTCTTATCGCTCATCCAAAAATCAATGGTATCTTTTAACTTATCTGCGTGAGCTGGCAATGCCCAAGCTATCTGTTGACTGAATGAAATAGGAGTTTTAACGTCTAGGTTGGGGTAAAATGCTCGGTAAAAACGAGCCACATTTTCATCAGTAACGGAGTAGTCTATTACACCTCGGCTTATCATAGACATGATGCTGTCTATTTGTATTTCGCCCGGCAAACCAATAATTTCTATGGAATCACCAATTTCACTTTGAAGGTTTACAAGTCTCTCATAAAACGAAGAATTCAGCGGAACATAAACCTTTTTTCCAGCTAGATCTAATGGTTCTCTTACAAGAGCTCTTTCAATTTGCTCATATGTCAAGTTGTATCTGTTTTCAGGCATACGCTGAATCAAAACCTGCTTGGTTTTAATGTGAGGAAGCGTAAAAAGAACACGCTCTCTGCGGTCGTTGGTGATGGTTAAATTTGCAGCGGCAATATCTCCAATTCCAGCCTCTAAACTATCTAGAATGTGGTCTTCATCATGAATGACTTTTACCTCTAAATCAACATTCAAATAATTAGCCAACAAAGAAAGTAACTCATACTCATAACCCATCGGTTGACCGCGATATATGAAATAAGATGTGGCGCTATTATCGGTTAACGCAATTAATTTTTTACGCGCTAATATGCTATCAAGATAGCCAACTTTTACCTGGGTAGAATCTACATCAGGTTGATTTACAGTTGATGATGATGAAGCTGGTTGGCAGTTTGCGAGTATGGCAATACAAGAAATAAAAATGAGTATATGTTTTATCATAGGCTATTTACCCTAGCGATCGTACCACAAGGTAAAAAATACCGAGCACAACTAAAATACCTACTACAACTTTCCAAACACCCTTAGACAGGTTCGGGGTCATTTTAACGTCTTTGCGATATGCAAGCCCTACGAATATTACAAAGGCAATTAAGAAGATAGCAGCAAAGATTAATTGATTGTCAGAAAAAGCCATTTTTAGAATTTTAGTCCATCACCTAACGGTTGCCGAAAGTAGCAAGTTCGAAGTGAATAGCAGATATTTCTTTTTTCAAACTGTGAATTTAAACACGAGTGGCTTAAAGTTGTTCTTATCAGGTAATCCATTGTACCTTTCGGCCTCGATTGATGATCAACATGAAAAACACTTTTTTAATAATTCTTGCAACAGCACTTTTTATGCAATGTGCACCTGAAGATCAAGACCCACAATCAGATCAATTGAGAGCTACCGAAACTCCCGTATATACCATTTTATCTCAAAATATTGTAGATGTTGTTAGAGATGCTATTCTTCTTGAAGAAGCAGACACTTCGCTTTCAGCAACTGATCAAACGATGTATTTGTCTCAAGCGTCTGTAATTTATTTTGCAGCAGATTCAATGCTTGATACGCTCAATACGCCTGTAACTAGGATACAGGTTGATTTAGATCAATCAATAGGATCGGATGGAAGAACGAGGAGTGGAATTATTGATGTCTCGTACATTGGCGAATGGCCAGATTCTAATTTTTTGGCTAGAATGAACATCTTAAGTTTAGATATTGACGGATACGCTTTCTCAGGATACAGAACACTTAGTGGAAGAGGCTTAAATTCAGATTCACTCCTTACTTGGTCTTTTTCTGGAGATGCTTTTTATTTGGAAACCCCTACAGGTACAACATCTTTTAATCCAACTTATACCTGCTCACAAGTTTCAGGAAATGACGCTGATTGGATTCATACAGATCAATCGTTAAAAGAAACATTTACGTATCAATGGTCTGGCTCGGCCGTTGGATATTTAAGCTCTGGTCAACAGGTGTTGATGAACATTGAAGAACCCTATCAGATTATGGGGTCTTGTCCATATCCATTTGGTGGAGTTATCAGTGCTTCTGAGGCCAGAACTACTAAAGCAACAATTCGTTTTAATTCAGAATCTTGCAACGAAATTGCCAACTGGGAAATTGGTAATTCTGCAGGAACTGTTACGTTAAAATAAATCTATTATGGCAAAAAAAATAGTGAATAAGAAATCAGTTCAATTCTTAGAGAAGTATTTAAATAACTGCTCTCCAACTGGTTTTGAATCTGAAGGACAAAAATTGTGGTTAGATTACATCAAACCTTATGTTGATGATCATTATACCGATAAATACGGTACAGCAGTAGCGGTAATTAACCCAGAAGCTGAATACAAAGTAGTTATTGAAGCTCATGCCGATGAGATTAGCTGGTTTGTGCATTACATAACCAATGACGGGTTGATATACGTACGTAGAAATGGTGGAAGCGATCACCAAATTGCACCATCAAAACGCGTAGATATTCACACAGATAATGGCATTGTAAAAGCAGTATTCGGTTGGCCAGCAATTCACACACGAAATGGAGGCAAAGAACAAGCCCCATCTTTGAATAACATCTTTTTAGACTGTGGTTGTACAACAAAAGAAGAGGTTGAAAAATTAGGCGTTCATGTTGGATGTGTGATTACCTATGAAGATCAATTCATGGTGTTGAATGATCGCTATTATGTTGGTCGCGCTTTGGATAATCGTGTTGGTGGTTTCATGATTGCTGAGGTGGCTCGTCAATTGAAAGAAAATAAGAAGAAATTACCTTTCGGATTGTACATTGTTAATGCGGTGCAAGAAGAAGTTGGTTTGCGTGGTGCCGAAATGATTGTGGAGAGCATTAAGCCAGATGTAGCCATCGTTACAGATGTTTGCCATGATACACAAACACCAATGATCGACAAGAAAAAAGAAGGTGATTTAGCTTGTGGAAAAGGTCCAGTTTTGAGTTATGCTCCATCTGTTCACAACAACTTATTGAAGCTGATTATTGACGCAGCTAACGATAATAAAATTCCTTTCCAAAGATTGGCAGCTAGTCGCTTTACAGGTACCGATACCGATGCTTTTGCATATGCTAATGGTGGTGTTTATTCTGCATTGATTTCGTTGCCTTTGCGTTATATGCACACTACTGTTGAAATGGTGCATAAAGACGATGTAGAAAATGTAATCAAGTTGATATACAACGCTTTGTTGCAAATTAAAGACGGACAAGATTTCCGTTATATCAAATAAATTATTTTGAGCGTGTGATGCGGAAAACGCGTCCACGCTCATTACTCATTAAAAGCGTTGAGTCGCTTTCCCAAGCAATTGCTTCGGTTTGTCCGCGAGTGGTAATTCTTCTCACTTCTTGTAGGCTGATAACCAGTTTTCCATCTAAATAATACACTTTTCCAAAGGCGATAGCTCCATACGTTAAAATGGCTAGTTCAACGCCATTCAGAGCCACATCTGTAATCGGAACAGGTAACCTGAAAGTTGATTCTACAGTTGTTGAATCTGATACTTTGTAGAGGTTAACGGTTTTGTTGATTCTGTTTTTTGGAATGATGAAAGTGTGATCGTGCAGATGAAAAACGGCCTCAGCATCGTAATTGAAATCTCTTTGTTTTTGTGGTGGAAATGCGTTTTGGTCTGGATAAATCACAGGTTCAATTTCTTTTAGACTGTATTCACTATCTAAATAAATCAGTTGTAGATTTTTTCGATTGTTGAGGTTGTTTCCAATGTCTGCTATTATGAGTCCATTTTCATTCACCTCTAAAGCCTCCCAATCTCTGTTTTTGTGCTGGATGCGAATGATACTGTCAATTTCATATGTGTTTGGATTAACCCGAAATATCACAGAATCATTGCCACTGTCGTTTAAAGTATATAGCGAATCGTTCCAAAATACCAATCCGCTAGATTCTGTAATTTCTGATGGAAACTGCCCAATCTTTTGAACTTTGTAATGCCGCTTTAATTCACATTCTGGGCAAGTCATGAAAAGTGCCTTCAAGCAGAAAAAGCCGATGATGACAGTCTTCAACATCTAAAATAAGCTTGATTGAAACGATACTTTGTGAATTTCAGGCTTGTCGGTATACACCAAAATCAATTCCAAAGGTTTGTCAATCAAATGCTGAACAATTCCAGCATACTCTCGAATTTGAACCTCATGTTCAGGTCGAACTTCACCTGTTTTGTAATCGAGAATGCTCACTTTATCTGAAAACTCTACAATTCGGTCGGCACGCTTTTTTTGTCCGTTGTACATGAGGTTTACTTCATTCCAAACTAAGTTGTTTGAATCGAAATAAGGGGCTAATTCTGGCCAGGAGATCAACTGATTGACTTGTTCCCAGATTTTACTTTTCTCTGTGTTTTCAATGGGCTCATTCATCAACCATTGCTCAACAGATTTTAAACTTGATGTAGATTGAATCTTTTCTAAAGTCAGGTGCATGTACTGACCAAAATGCTGTTCATCTGCATGGTTTTCCAATTCACGAACGCGTTGAGTACTCAAGTTAATACGCTCTTTCCACGGACTTTTTGAATAGCCAATTTCAAAAGCAGGTTCACTTTCTTTTCTCTCTTTCGGTTGAGCTGTTCCGTCACCTAAAACCAGTTTTTTCTGTTCAAAATCATAAGTATCAAAAACAGAAAGTCCAGCTTCAATTTTTTCTTTGTTAGCTCCCGAAAGAATGTGATCAAAAATGTAAAGCCGCTGTTTGGGACGTGTAAAAGCCACATAAAGTTCATTCAACTCATCTAGCTTTTTGCGGTCGTCTTCGTGCTTTTTCTGAGGAGCATAAACGGTAGATTCCAATTCTTTTTTGAATGGCATCATCGAGTAGGGGAGATCCAATTCTTCTTCTTGCGTTTTCACCCAAATTGGAGCTTGGTTTTGTGTATTTCCTATCCAATTGGCCATGGGCACAATCACCACCGGAAATTGAAGTCCTTTACTCTTGTGGATGGTCATTAACTGAACTGCATTTTCAGATGAACTGCTCTCAATACTCAATCTATCTTTACGCTCGTTGTAGTGATTGACAAAACCGCCTAAGTTGTTTCCTTCTTTCTCCTCGTAATCTAAAATCAGATTGCCCAATTTTGACAAGAACGCATTGGTTTTGACAGTAAGATTTAAGGCTTGTAATAGCGACTGATAAAATCCATACATCGAAATTTCATCCAAATATCGATTGGGAATATCAAGTTCTAGCGATTTTAAAACATCAAACAAAAGCAAAGGATCTTGCTTCAATTGAAGCATGATGATGTGCAGTTCTTCTGAAGTAGGTGTGTTGTTAAATTCCTTTAATCGGATGATAACCTCGACAGCATGAATTGGTTCGTTGGGTGTTACGTACCATTTCATCAACGACATGATTAAAGCTACATCTGGTGAGTTGCTCAACAACAAACTTTCATTCGTGAAAATGGGAATATCCCATTCTTTCAGCCAATTGGCTACTTCAATAGCATGTTTCCTGCTTCGTAGCAAAAAGCAAATATCGCCTGGTTTGAAATGCGTTTCTTGAATTAAATGATCAAGAGTTTGTTTCAATTCAGATTTTAACCAATCAACTTGTTCATCAGAAACACCTCTTTTAGGATTATCCTCTGGATACGCTTTGTATTGTACAAGCCCACCTGTTTTATCAGGGTTAAATGTTTGTTCGAGTTGATCGTAAATTCCTTTCAAGTCATCAGATAAAGTAACGGTTGATGCTTGTTTGAAAAAGGCGTTATTGAATTCAATCACCTCTTTACATGAGCGGAAATTCTGATTGAGCTGTTTTTCATCTCGCGTTCTATGTAGAATTTGCAAATGTTCTTTTAAGTATTCAGGTTCAGAACCGTCAGGCTCGTCTCCTAAATGAAGAAACTGCTCCACATCGCCACCGCGCCATCTGTAAATTGATTGTTTGCCATCGCCAACAACCATATTGAAATAGTTGCTAGCAAGCGAGTTGCTGTATAAAGGCAATAGATTTTGCCACTGAATGGTTGATGTATCTTGAAACTCATCTACCAAATAATGGTGATAGCGTTCACCAACACGTTCGTAAATAAATGGAACTGGCTCGTTTAAAACCAACTCATTTACAACGGCATTGAAATCGGATAAGTGAATGATATTTAAATCTTCTTGAACTTGATCAATTAATTGACTCAGAATAGATAAAGACGCTTGTTGGTATATAGTGTTGTACATCAATTTACAGGCGATGTAATGTGGAATTCCTTGCATGATTTCATGGATATAGTTTTCCCATTCGCCTTTAAACTGATTCACTCTTTCTTCATCGCCAGCAGAAGCCTTTTTGCCTAACCATTGTCCGGTTTCTAAGTATCCTAGAATCCTTTTCCCAGGGTATTCTTTAAAGTTGAGTTGCTGCAATTTAAGCATGGCCGCAGGCATACCACTTGATTTGTACGGGAAATCTTCGATGTTCATTCCCGCTGCAGTCATCATTTCTAACCCCTTAGTTCCATATTGGATAGACTTTTCTTCAAAAGATTTTATAGTTTCTCTGAGCAATTGTTCGATATCCAAGTATTTGGATGCTTGCACATCTTTAATTTCTTCTAAAATCTGGTTGAATTGATTTTGAAGAAGAATTCGGCCTTTGTTTAGAAGCTCTTGCTCAATATTTCTACTCGATTCATCGTTAATACGGTGTAACATGAATTGCGTCAGAATCCGAGTAATTGTTGCATCATTCCCTGTTTGTTCAACCAGTGAATCAACAGCTCTTTGCAAAAGCGAGTCACCATCTAATTCAACTCGAAATTGAAACGGAAGGTGTAAGTCGAAGGCGAAAGTGTGAACCAACCGACTCACAAAACTGTCAATGGTTCCGATAGAAACATCAGCGTAATGATGAAGCATATCGCTCAAAACCCGTTGACTGCGTACGGCTAGTTCTGTTTCGTTAATTTCTAGTTTCTGAATGATGGCATGAGCAATGTGAATGTTCTCATCTAGCTTTCCAGAAGCAAATTCGATCAGTGATTCCAAAACCCGTTCCTTCATTTCGTTGGCGGCCTTGTTGGTAAAGGTGATAGCCAAAATGTTTCTGAAAGTGCTTTCAGGTTTATTTGAAAGTGCCAATGTCAGGTATTCAGTCACTAAAGTTGACGTTTTACCCGATCCAGCTGATGATTTATAAATTGTAAAGCTCATATTGTACTGCCTTATCAAATGTACTTTTGATTGAGTTTAATGCCAAGATAAAATACAGTATCTTGTCCAACTAATTAGTCAAAAATCACGTT
>CAJWSQ010000029.1 GCA_913045895.1 uncultured Flavobacteriales bacterium
ACAGGGACAGGGACAGGGACAGGGACAGGGACAGGGACAGGGACAGGGACAGGGACAGGGATATATATATATCCCTAATACAACTAGAAGATAGCATAAACGAAATAGAACCAATCTAATAACTTAAATATTCCAAGATTAAATGAGTTAGTATAAGAATTGAAAATATTTTATATATAATTATTAACGGATGATTAAAGCGTGTGTTTTTGATATTGGAGGGACTATTTTTGATAGATATTCCCTTTCACCTGTTATGTCTCTGAAACATGCTTTCGCAATGAATAAAATTAAGGTGAGTCCTGATATTATTCTTCAGGATATGGGATTACGAAAAAGCGAACACATTGTTAAGATATTAAAGAAACCTGAAATAGTATCACAGTGGGTAAATAGGGAACCTGGGATTTATAAAAAAAAAATGCTACGAAATATAATTCAAGATTTTAATAGTCAACAGACTGTGAATATTTTTAAAAGAGATATTATTCCCGAAACGAAACAAGTGATCCAACGATTACAAGATAAAAATATAATTGTAGCACTAACAACAGGATTTGATATCAATCACACAACCATTATTCACAATATTTTACAAGAAAATGGTATTACTATACCTCACTATGTTTCTTCTTCATGTGTTAAAAACTCACGCCCTTATCCAGATATGATTACCAGTTTATTACATAGAATGAATACTCACAATGTGAAACAGATTATTAAAATAGATGATACAAGTATCGGGATTGAAGAAGGAAAAAACATTGGGTGTTGGACAGTGGGTGTCGCAAGATGGTCAAGTAACATGAATATGTATGATGATCCAGAAGAAACAGATTTTAATATAATTCAAGAGAAATTACAACATTCACGAAATTGTTTAAAAAACGCTGATTTTGTAATTGACACATTGGATCAACTCCCAATAGTTATAGAAGGATTAAATAGTAAATTATTAAAAAAAAATTATTCATAGATAAGATTAATATCATTTAATATATGTACGCATTCCCGAGCGGTCAAAGGGGCGAGACTCAAGTTCTCGTGCATATGCTTCGTGGGTTCGAATCCCACTGCGTACACATTCATAATCCCTGCATGTTTTCACTTGTGTTATCCAAAAAGTCTCCAATTTCATGGGGTGCCTCCATGGAATAATTCTCCCCTTCTTCTTTTTTAGTAGTTGACCAACGAAGTGCTCCCATTACTTGGTTATCATATTTTATTTGATTTCTTTTAAATATCGATAAATCTTTTTCTAGAATTGAATATTTATCATTGATTTCTTGAAATTTCCGTGAAAATTCATCATAGGAAATATATTGTTCACGGGGGAAATGTTTCATAATATATTCTTTCATTCGTTGATTTGATTTCTGTATTTTCCAATTCATGTCTTCTATCGTATGTTCCAATGAATATATTTTTTTCTGTAAAAAAGATTGCACTCAAGGAATTTGCACATATTACGACTTTGTTGTTGTATACTATGATAAAGATCAAGCCGAAGAAGAGTTAGAGCTTGATGAAAATCATAAATTCGTTTTTGTAGCGAAAGAAAGACTTTCTAGAGGTGTTTTAAGATCTTCACAAAATAATCAGTTACTTGTTTTTGACTGTCTAAACAAGTATTCAAGTTCAGACTACTCTCAATTAATCAAACAAATTGTTGAATCATGCGAATAGTAACTATTCTTTTCTTATTCTGTTCTTTTTCATTGAGTTCTGTAGCTCAGAAAAGCATGGACTACCTCTTGAAGCGTCCACACCCAAATGGCATGCTTTATCATGTAAAAAGTATGGAACTTGAAAGCTGCGGTAAAAAAGAATCTGAAATTGATTACACCATCGTTGCTTCATCAACAAATGATACTGGTTCTGTTCTATTCACATTCAATCATCGATCTTTCAAAGGGATTCCTGACAGCCTTGAAATTTCTCAAGAAACATTCAGTCTCAAGCTTAATAAGAGCGATATTAAAGCCTTATACATTGACAAGGAAAAGAAATATTGGTCTACTCGATTAGAACTAGAGTTATCAGAGGATGACTTTTTCAAGGTTATAAAAGGTGGTTGGATCATGACTTATTTTTCAAATGGCGAGTCATGTGAAATATCAATTCCTAAGAAAACACAAACCATCATGAGTGAAACTTCAGAAATGATTGAGGTTGAACAAATGAACATCCATTAAGAGATTTTACTCCAATTCGGTCTAAGCTTTACCATTTTTTGGTAAAATCGTCTAGTGTTGATTAAATCAGGCGAATCTAAATTCGGATATGATTTGAGCAATTCAAACGCTGCACTTCTAGCTAATTGAAGGATTTTTCCATCTTTAGCCAAATCTGCAATAGCTAGATTGAGCATTCCACTTTGTTGGGTACCCATCATATCTCCTGGACCACGCAATTTTAAATCAGATTCAGCTACTTCAAAACCATCCGTAGTTCTAACCATTGTTTCTATACGTTGCTTAGCCTCGTTAGAGAGTTTGTTTCCCGTTACTAACAAGCAATAGGATTGATCTGCACCACGCCCTACCCTACCACGAAGTTGATGTAACTGAGACAATCCAAACCGCTCTGCACTTTCAATAACCATTACCGAAGCATTTGGAACGTTAACTCCTACTTCAATTACCGTTGTAGCCACCATAATTTGAGCTTCA
The DNA here is from genome assembly GCA_913045895.1 of uncultured Flavobacteriales bacterium. Lineage (GTDB taxonomy): Bacteria > Bacteroidota > Bacteroidia > Flavobacteriales_G > Salibacteraceae > UBA6049. Next base: position 2,673 of record CAJWSQ010000029.1, read on the forward strand.
CCAGAAGCAAACAATTGCATTTCATGATCTTTATCGGCTGGTTTCATTTGCCCATGAACAATAGCCACCTTGTATTGCGGCAATGGAAAGGCTCTGGTAATCCCATCAAATCCATCCATCAAATCTTTATAGTCCATATTTTCAGACTCTTTGATGAGTGGATAAACGACATAAACCTGACGACCTTTATCGATTTGATCTTTCATGAAGGCAAACACCTTTAATCGGTGTGAATCTCTTAAATGCCTTGTTTCGATCGGCTTTCTACCGGGCGGCAATTCATCAATGACTGAAACATCCAAATCACCATATAATGTCATGGCAAGCGTTCTCGGAATTGGGGTTGCAGACATCACCAATATATGAGGTGGAATGGCATTTTTTTGCCACATTTTAGACCTTTGAGCAACACCAAATCGATGCTGCTCATCTATAACAACTAACCCTAAATTTTTAAATTTAACGTGATCTTCTAATAAGGCGTGTGTTCCAACAATAATGGATGACTCACCAGATAATAGGCGTTCAAAAATGCCTTTTCGCGCAGCTTGTTTGGTTGATCCTGTCAGTAACTCTACACCAATACCCAACGGTTCTAAAAGCTCTGAAATTCCTTCGTAATGTTGATTCGCTAAAATTTCAGTTGGCGCCATCATTGCCGATTGAAATCCATTATCCATGGCAATCAGCATGACTAGCAACGAAACCATAGTTTTACCACTACCCACATCTCCTTGTAAAAGGCGATTCATTTGCTTTCCGGCACCTAAATCTTTTCGAATTTCTTTGATTACTCGTTTTTGAGCATTCGTCAATTCAAACGGAAGGTGATCGTGAAAAAACTGATTAAAATGTTCTCCAACTTTTCCAAAAACAAACCCTTGAATATCGCGATCACGATACAGCTTCATTCGAATAATTTGAAGCTGTAAGAAGAATAGCTCTTCAAATTTTAACCGGTACTGAGCTGCTTGCATGTAGGTTAAATTCTGTGGGAAATGAATCTCTTTAATTGCCATTTTACGTGGCATCAATTTCAAAGGGTCGTGAAACTGGGTAGGTACATTCTCATAAAATTCATTTAGAATTTCGGGTAAAACACTTTTTATAAGCTTTTCAATACCTTTTGAATGTAGTCCATTGGCAGTTAGTTTCTCTGAAGTATGATAAACGGGTTGAAGTGCTACTTGAGATTTAGAAGTAGCTTTGGATAACAACTCAATATCTGGATGGGCAATATTGATTTTCCCGTTGAATACCGTTGGTTTACCAAATATCACATAATCAGCACCTGCTTGTAAAGTGGGCTTTACCCATTTCACACCTTTAAACCAAATCAATTCAATACTTCCAGAAGGATCGTAAAATTTGGCAACTAACCTTTTTTGACGAGGTTTTCCCAATTCTTGAACTTCACCCAACCTACCAACAATTTGCACTTGAGGCATATTATCAGTCAACTCGGCTATGGTGTAGAATTTAGAGCGATCTATATATCTAAATGGGAAATGATTGATCAAGTCTTCAACAAAGAAAATGTTGAGCTCCTTTTGTAGCAATTCTGCTCTTTTGGGGCCAACGCCCTTAACATACTCGATGGGTGTATTGAGCTTGATCATAATCTCAGTAGCGAAAGTAAACCAGCTTGCTTAAAATAAAAAAGGAGCCCACTAAAAGAGTGAGCTCCTTAATATGATTAACAGAATAGCTTATTAAGCCATCATTGTAACTGGGTTCTCTAAGAAACCTTTGAAAGAGTTCAAGAATTCTGCTCCTGAAGCTCCATCAACTACACGGTGATCGCAACTTAAAGTTACTTTCATCATGTTTCCTGGTACAATCTGTCCGTCTTTAACAATTGGTTTTTGAACGATACCACCAACAGCCATAATACAAGAATCTGGCGGATTGATGATCGCTGTAAATTCTTCAATTCCAAACATTCCTAAGTTAGAAATAGAGAATGTGTTTCCTTCCCATTCTGATGGTTGTAGTTTCTTGTCTTTTGCTTTCCCAGCTAACGTCTTAACCTCAGTAGAGATTTGAGACAATGATTTAGTATCAGCAAAACGTACAACTGGAACTAACAAACCATCAGGAACAGCTACTGCTACACCAACGTGAACATGGTCGTTGTAGCGAATTTTATCGCCCATCCATGCTGCGTTGATATTAGGATGTTTTTTCAATGCTTTTGACGCTGCTTTGATTACAAAGTCGTTAAACGAAACTTTTACATCAGCAACTTCATTCACTGCCTTACGAGCAGCCATTGCATTATCCATATTGATTTCAATTGTCAAGTAGAAATGAGGAGCTGTAAATTTACTTTCACTCAATCTACGAGCAATTGTTTTTCTCATTTGAGAAACAGGCTCATCGCGGTAGCTTTCCTGCCCAAATACAGCCTTTGATGCTGCAGCTGGAGTAAAGTTTTCTACATCGCTTTTCACGATTCTACCGCCATCACCAGTACCAGTGATTTGACTAATATCTACACCTTTTTCTTCAGCCATTTTCTTAGCCAATGGAGAAGCTTTCACTTTTCCATTTGAAGATGCAGCAGGTGCAGGAGCACTTTGTGCTGTTGCTGGAGCCGCAGGAGCCTCCTCAGCCTTTGGTTCTTCTTTTTTAGGCTCTTCTTTAGACTCAGATGCTTCTGGTTGAGATTTTTCTGCTTCTAAAATGGCTGAAATATCTTCTCCAGAGTCACCAAGAATAGCTAGAATTGAATCAACTGGTGCTGTTTGTCCTTTTTCTACACCTATGTATAGAAGCGTACCCTCTTGGAATGATTCAAATTCCATGGTAGCTTTATCTGTTTCGATTTCAGCCAATAAATCGCCTGAATCTACATTATCACCAACTTTTTTGTGCCAATCAGCAACCACTCCTTCAGTCATGGTGTCACTGAGCTTAGGCATACGAACTACTTCTGCCATAGTTTTGTGCTTTCTATTTTAGATCAAGATTAGGGTCTAAATTTATTGTCCATTACGTAAGGATAATCTGGCTCTACATATACATCTTCATAAAGCTCTTTTCCTTCTGGTAAAGGCGATTCTTCAGCAAACTTCACTGATTCTTCAACCATATCCTTAACGCGTTTTGTTATAGCATCAAGTTCTTCATCGGTTGCTAGTTTGTTTTGCTTAATGGTATTTAAAACCCATAAAATTGGGTCTTGTTCTTTAAATTCGTTAACCTCTTCTTTAGATCTATATTTTTGAGGATCAGACATTGAATGTCCTTTATAACGATAAGTTCTGATGTCTAACAATGTTGGACCATCACCTTTACGTGCTCTTTCAGCAGCTCGTTCAATTGCTTCGTGAACATCTTCAACACGCATTCCATTAACGGCTTCAGCAGGCATTTCATAAGAGGCCGCCAATTTAGTTAAGTCGTGTACGTTACTTGTGCGTTCTACTGAAGTACCCATTGCGTAGTTGTTGTTCTCAATAATGAAAACAACTGGCAATTTCCATAACATAGCCAAGTTGAATGTTTCATGCAACATACCTTGACGCGTTGCTCCATCTCCCATTGAAGTGTAGCATACGTTTGTTGTTCCGTTGTATTTCTCAGCAAAAGCAATTCCTGCACCCATACCAATTTGAGCACCAACAATTCCGTGCCCTCCCATAAGGTTTACCTCTTTATGGAACATATGCATAGATCCACCTTTACCTTTAGACATTCCTGTTGACTTTCCGTACAACTCTGCCATCATGTATTTTGGGTGAACACCTAACGCTATAGGATGAGCATGATCGCGATAAGCGGTCATGTGTTTATCGTCTTTGTTAGCTGCAGATGCCGTACCGGCTACAACTGCTTCCTGACCAATATATAGGTGGCAAAATCCACCAAATTTCTGCATGGTATATAATTGACCAGCTTTCTCCTCAATTTTTCTCATCAGTAGCATGCTTTCATACCACTTAAGATACTGTTCAGTGGAGTACTTGAGTTTTTTCTTGCGTGTAGCCATAGAAAAATATTTTTGAACTTACGGTTGGGGCAAATTTATTCAAAATAAGGACGGGGCAAAGCATAGTTTGCAAAGTCATATCTCAAAAAAAATCAGGCTTTACTTACTAGAAAATCACTTTTGAAAAGAAAGGGTAAAAAATGCTTAACACCTTTAACGTGAAACACCTTGTTTTCACCATAGAGATACACATCTAATTCTTTATTCCATTCTGCCTCGAACTCTGCCATAACTTGTAAACAACTACCACAAGGTGTAACAGGCTCTTTAGTAAATTCTGTGTTCTTTTTTGCTGCAATCGCCAGAGCTATAGGTTTATCTTCAGGGAAATTAGCATGCACGTAATTCAACAGAACACGCTCAGCACATAAACCAGAGGGAAAAGCTGCATTCTCTTGATTATTTCCAGAATACGTAGCACCACTTTGAAGTTTTACTGCAGCTCCCACATAAAATTGAGAGTATGGAGCATATGCTTTATTGGAAGCCTCTTTGGCATTAGAAACCAAATGTTGAATAGCATCAGGTAACTCATTAAATGAGTATACTTCGTATTTAACCTGAAAGCTTTCTTCCTTCATTTAGTATTATTCTATTGTTGTAGAATTACCACTTAACGCGTTAAAATCAAAACTTAATGAGAAACGAAGTGTGTTTTGAAGTGGAGAGTTTTGGATAGAATTTTGTGATCCAACATAGAAAGGAGCTAAATAAGAAATATCCAAACCGAAAACGTTGTATTTCAATCCGAAACCAAAAGTTAAGTATTTTCTATTTCCTTTTAATTCATGTTCAGTAAAATACCCAACACGAGCAGCAAACACTTTATTGTACCAATATTCGGCACCAAATCCAAAATAGAATTCTCTTAACTCCTCTCTAAGCACACTTCCATCTTCCACTTGGTAAGTTCCATCTGAGTTTAATATTGGATTTCCATCTTCAGTGTATAATACATCTCCTGGAGCATCACTCCACGATGTAAATATTGCACTGGCAACTGACCTGTCAGGGCTTTGACCTGCTGCGACTCCTCCATTATCATCATAAACTGGTGGTGTAGGAACCAATAATTTGTTGATATCGAAGTTGAATGACAAATCATTATAGTCATCTAAATGCAACGTAATTCTTGGACCTATTCTAAAGTTCATTGGTAAAAAATCTTGCTGATCAAGATTGGAGTATGACATTTTGTTACCAATGTTCGTTATTGTACCACCAAATGCTAAAGTCGCATCCATATTACCTAATACGATATCATCATTCTGATAGTATGCAGAAATATCAGCAGCAACTGCTAATCCTGGCTGTGTACTAGCATTCTGTACAGTTTGACCTCCTGTTAAGTTGGAGTAAATGAATCGAAGTGTTAAACCTCCCGAAAACCTGTCAGACAACTTTCTAGCGTAAGAGGCATCAACAGTCCACTCATTAGGTCTATGCTGGATAATATCTCGCCCTTGATCGTCTGTAAACTGAATATCTCCAAGCGTAAAATACCTCATTGAAACTCCAAAAGTTGAGACATCATTCAACTTATAAAAGCCTGAGAGATAAGAAAGAGAAATATCTGGAACAAGATTTCTTAACCATGGAGTGTAGTTTAAACTAAAACCTACCTCATTATCTATAAATGCTAGTTTAGAAGTATTCCATGCAGCAGAATAAGCATCAGGCGAAGTAGCTACACCAGCATCTCCTAAAGCTCCATGTCTTGCATCTGGTGTGATTGTAAGAAAAGGTACAGCTGTGGTAATCGCATTATTCATTGAACCCGTTTGAGATTCAATCTGAGCAGATGTTTGGGTATACGAGAAAACTGATATACTAAGAACAAGGAGTGATGTCTTCAAATTCATTTTAAAAATATTGAACGGCAAATATAACGTAATACTTAAAGGGATGTTTTACAGTTTATTTAAGAATCACCAATTTTTCGTATTCCATCACCTTTTCACCACTTGGAGGTGTAACTTGAACTCTGTATATGTATGTACCTACGCCTATTTCATCTCCAAATTCATCTCGTCCATCCCATTTTATTGGCCCCACATGGTAACCATCAGTAGTGATATCGGAATCTATTGTTTTCACAAGCTTTCCTGAAACCGTGAATATCTGTAGCCTAACAGCTACTGGCTGACCTGGAGCATTGTGATCAAAATGAAACTCTGTATATGTTGTAAACGGATTTGGATAGTTCAACACATTTCTGATGGCAAACTCACTCGAATTAGCTACGATAAACTCTGTTTGTGTTTCTGTGCTATTGTTGTATACGTCCCAAACTTTTAAGGTTAATGTATGTTTTCCTTCTTCTAACCTAGAAAAAGGATATTGAATAATTCCACGTTGATACGAATTTGTCTCTGATTCGTAATAATCATTCAAAACAATTGCATCTGCAGTATTTTCATCAAGCACTGCTAAGATATCATGCCCAATACCATTACCTACGGTATTAATTCCATTCTCATCATATACTTTAGCATAAAGTGATGGGTTTTCATCGGTAATACCTCCCATGATAAATGATTCATCATTCATCCATAAATTAACTTCTGGCGCTGTGTTGTCTGAAGGTGCATTTGTATCAACACCTCCAATACTAAAAGAAGTGTCATACCCCATAGCATCAGTTGAATTATTGCTTGCATAGTAACCTATCCTTCCTTTACCGTAATCATAACTGATGTCTTTAGGAACAACATAGCTAAATTCAAAGTCTCCATTTTCAACACCAGCTCTACCACTAAATATCAAATTTGTTTGGGTTTCGAATCTAAAAGCTCCGATGTTATCATTATTTAATGTCTCAATCTCTCTTTTTTGATCAAAGACACGAGGGTAAAGCGTACCATTAAACCCATCTAATTTTTGACCATAAACATCAGCAACATACCCCTTAACCGTGACCTTGCCTAGTGCTCTAACTGTATCTGGCATATCTGAAGTTACCACCTGATAATCTGGGTATGCCAGTACAACACCAGGATCTCCCAATAGAGCAAAGTTTCTATAATTAATACCATTAGTTTGAGTAATGTTATTAGGGTCTTTGGAGTACCTCAGTAAATCACCGAGTGTTGGATACTTATTGTTGCTCTTTTCGAAAACATAATCGTAAAATGTTTCTGCCAATTCTTGGTTTGGTGATGAGTACACCAATCTGGTTGTGGTTAGCAATGCAATTCCACCACCATCTGGGTTCAACAATACATATTCACCTGCTGAGGTTCGTTGAGGATCATCATACCTACTAAACTCACAGGTTGCCGTTAAAAACAAGCTATATCGATCATCATTTACCCAATTATTAATTTCTGAGACGGTAAGCACACGCTCATGCCCCCAACCAGTTTCACCACCATGACCTACGTAGGTAATAATTAATGTCCCTTGCTCAACAGCTTCAGATATTGCTTCGTTCACGTCTGGGTATCGTTGACCTGCAGCAGTTGTCTGCTGAGGGTATGCATCAAAATAAATCTTACGCAAGTTATAGTTAGCGTATTTATTCTGGACTTGAATAGCTAGCTCATCTGCATTTCTCATATGAATACGGCCATCTTCATCATCACCTACAAAAGTTAGCCAAGACCTCCAAGGCTGAAGCACATCTGGCTTTTGATGATACTTAATAACTTTTTGAACTACATTATTTGCCTCCGTAGTCGTTTTGACGGGAAATCTTCCAATACCAACATCCAACGAAGAAGTCAATCCATCTGATTCTGAATCATCTAAGAAACCGAAATAGTCATCAGAAACATAAGATCTAACAGGCTCAATCGAATTTTGAGATTGATATGAAGGAATCATATTAGAATTTCCAGAAACGAAATCTTTGTAATCATAAGAAGCATCCCCAAATAATAGTAGATATTTCGGCATCTTAGCATCATCATTCCCAGCTCTATCATAAAACATTTTAACGAAATCCTTTATTGCTGTTATATCTTGATTACCTCCAGAAAATTCATTGTACACCTGAAAAACAGAAACAATTTTCACGTCATAACCATAATGACTTTCATGAAAATCCGCTAATTGTCTAGCCTGAGTCATAAACATTGGATGAACAACCATTATATATTCTGCTTGAGTAAGTGCATGTAAATTTTGATTAGTTACTCTGCCATGTAAAGTCGGAACTAAAAAATCTGTATTTCTAAAAGCTACGTATTCATCAATCTCGCCTATACCCTCGCCATTAAATGTAAACTGGTTTGAACTTCTTTGAGCAGTAACAGCAAATGCATTGTTATGATCGGTTACATTCCATATACTTAAATCATTATTCCCATACGTAAGAACATATTGAACTGTATTATAGGCCAACTCATCTGAATTACGAAAGAACATTTGGTTACCTACCATCTGTAACCTACGTTTGGCGACTACCTCTATGTAATCTAACCACCCCATATCGGAAGTACTTGGATTGTTAAAATTAGCAACTACACTAAAACTCCCAGAATTCAGAAATATATCGTTTGTGGCTGAACCAACTCTTGCATATTGACTAGCATAACCAGATGACACCTGCCCAACAGCAATATCAAAAACATTATTTCCACCAATAGCAAAACTAAACTCACTGCTTCTGCCGATTGTTCTAGCCGCTACTCTTGCTCGTACATGAACTTGTTCATTGGTAATAAGGTTGGGAAAAGTAAAAGGAAATGAATACGACTTTTGAATGGCAAATGACTCACCAAACCACTCTCTTCCCGACTTTATTAAATTAACTCGATCAGATTCATGAAATTGATAATCTTCAAATGTGTTAAATGTAACTGATGGATTTCCTGACGTTTGATGAGTGACAATTCTTTTTGGAGTTCCAATTGAATAATCAGTCGTTATAAAGTAATATGTTGAATCTGCCATGTAGTTTTTTACATGAACATAACTTGATGCAGATCTTTCCCATCGATCTTGTGCTTGACCATAAAACAACACATAATCACCAGGATCTAACCTGTTATCACCACCATCAACAATTTCTATAGCAATTTCTTCTAAGTCATCTCTTCTGTCTTCCGAATTATCAAAAGGGAGCATACCACCACCGTTACCAAATAAACGAATGTTATCTGACAAAAGAGAAGTCTCATTAATCCCCAAAGAAATCAGTTGCTGATAAGACAATCTATAGACACCATCGGTAACAACAGACAATTTATACCAATCACCAGAGTTCAACACACTTTGATTTTTAAACACCCTCGACCTTGAAGCTCTTAAATTACTATTCTGACTTCGTTGTGAGTTTGCTTTAAGCGTGAAAGACACAAGCTTTTCGAACTGCCCAGTAGATTGATTTTTACGAATTGGGATGAAGTTAACCTCAGCATATTTCACCTTTCTTTTGGTCGAGATATAAGTATTAACTTCTATTTCAGATGCATCATACCCCAATAATCTAACAATTCTTGACTCACTAGTATTAAGAGGCTCATATGCAGCATTTTCAATAACAAAGTCAACCGTATATTCACCATATCCCAGCTTGATATTTGATGTATAATAGGGCATCCATGAATTAGCTGGATCATATATAGCACCATCAAAATTTAGGTATTCTATATTATTTTCTTCATATAAATTTTGAACTTTGCTGTCGTTCCAAGAAATTATAACAAAATCATCATTCGTATTTGAATTGTATGTATTTTGCGATTGTACTACATGGAATACCCCCATCAATAGCACAATTATTAATGTTTCTTTAATTTTCAAACTTGTTACCCTTGTAAAATGAGACGAACAGTAATTAGGCATTTGATTCAAATAAGTTGATAAATGTAGTACAAGAAACGATTTAAACCTGAAACTATTGCAAGCTACATTGAGACAAAATATTACCAATTGGGAAGCACTTTTAACAAATATAATTCGTATACTTGCGAACCTCGGACTTAAAAGTATGCTAATTAGGGTCAAAAGTTTAATCATACTAATAGGTTGGTTATTAATCGGAACTTTGGGAAATCAAGCTCATGCTCAAGACCCACAGTTTACGCAATTTTATGCCAACCCGCTGTACTTAAATCCAGCATTTGCAGGATCTAAGCGCTGCCCTCGTGTGAATTTGAATTATAGAAATCAATGGCCAGCTTTTGCTGGGCAATACGAAACCTATAGCGCATCATACGATCAACACGTGAATGCTCTTTCTGGGGGATTAGGTGGATATGTGTATTCAGACTTACAGGGCAATGGTACACTCAGAACAATTAACATTTCTGCAATCTACTCCTACACACTTGAAGTTTCTAGATCATTCTCGATTAAAGCAGGTTTTCAAGCAACATATATGCAGCAAAGCATTGATTGGAGTCGCTTGACATTTGGTGACATGATTGATGAGAGATACGGTTTTGTATATGAAACGCAAGAAACACCTGGTACAGACCAAATAAATGGAGCAGATTTTTCGGTAGGATTCCTCGGCTATTCAGACAAGTTTTATGCTGGTTTTGCTGTTCATCATCTTGCTGAACCTCAAGCTTCTTTCTTTTCAGACAATGACTCAAGGATTTACAGAAAGTACACACTTCACGGAGGAATGAATATTCCATTCAATGAGCGTTATCCAGAAGAAGGAGCTATATCTCCAAATATCCTATACATGCAACAAGGACCGGCTAGACAATTATTATTTGGACTTTACGCTAAAAAGGGTCCGTTTGTAGCTGGTTTGTGGTATAGAAATCAAGACGCATTCATTGTTTTAGCAGGACTTCAAACAGAGAAGTTTAGATTCGGTTATAGTTACGACATAACAACTTCGAGGCTTACAAATGAACCTGGAGGATCTCACGAGATCTCAGTAGGCTTCCAATTCGAATGTGTTCAAAAACGCAAAAGATTCAGAGCTTTATCTTGTCCTGAATTTTAATTCTCAAAATAATATTAATTTTAGCCGCACGTTTTCACTCTAACGAAATTCAATTTATCATATGAATAAGGCATGGGGAGTATTTGTAGTTCTACTAATTTTAGCAGTTTCTTGTAGTTATGAGAAATCATCAGTTACTGGGTGGGATTACAATAATGAGAAAAATGGTGATTTTCAAAAATTACCGTTTGTAGAACAAGAGACAGGTCCAAACTTGGTTTTAATTGAAGGTGGTTCATTTACCATGGGACGTGTCATAGATGATGTAATGAGCGATTGGAACTCTATCCCTAGAAGAGTTACCGTCTCTTCATTTTATATGGATGAAACCGAAATCTCTAACATTCACTGGTTAGAGTATATGTATTGGGTTAAGCGAGTATATGGCGATGACTATCCAGAAGTATACCGTAATGTATTGCCTGATACTCTAGTTTGGCGCCAGAGATTAGGTTATAACGAACCGTACGTTGATTACTACCTAAGACACCCAGCATATAGAGACTATCCAGTTGTTGGTGTAAGCTGGAAACAAGCAAGTGAGTTTTGTAAATGGCGTACTGACCGTGTTAACGAGCAGATTATGGTTCGCGAAGGTTTGTTAAACCATAACGTTAATCAAGTTTCTGATGATAACTTCAATACTGATGCATACATGGCTGGGCAGTATGAAGGAGATAAGAGAAAAGACGGTATTCCATGGAGAGGACCTAATAGTCCTGGATACAGAAAAGTTAACATGGAAGATGGTATTCTATTGCCTCGATACAGACTTCCAACTGAAGCCGAGTGGGAGTACGCTGCATATGGTTTAATAGGAAATTCATTGGGCGAAAATATCCTTGAAAGAAGACAATGGCCTTGGAATGGACACGCAGTTCGTAACCCTGAAGAACAGTACGTTGGCGAAATGCTTGCAAACTTTAAAAGAGGACGTGGTGATAACATGGGGATTGCAGGAAAACTTAACGATAATGCAGATGTTACAGCCCCAGTATATTCTTACTGGCCTAATGATTATGGCCTATTTAACATGGCTGGTAATGTTAGTGAGTGGGTAATGGATGTATATAGACCTATCACGTTTGAAGATGTTGAAGATTTTCGCCCTTTCCGTGGTAACGTTTATAAAAAAGTATTGCGTGATGAAGATGGTATCATCGCTGAAAAAGACAGCTTAGGTAGAATGATCTATGTTGACGTTGAAATGAAAGACGCCATGAATAGAAGAAACTATCGCAGAGCTGATAACATCAACTATCAAGATGGTGATTTAGAATCACAAATTGATCGTAATGCTTGGGGAGAGTCTAAGAACGTAAGCGGTCAAGTTGATAAAACTGGTGAATCAATGGGAATGTATGAATTTGGACAAACAAGTTTAATCGATGATCGTTCTCGTGTGTACAAAGGAGGTTCTTGGAAAGATCGTGCATACTGGATGCAACCAGGTACACGTAGATTCCTTGATGAAAACTATTCAACTGATTATATCGGGTTCCGTTGTGCAATGGATAGAATTGGTTCACCTCAAGGTTTAGGTGGAGCTTATTAAGAAACAGATATTCATATCTCAATAAACTAAACCCCGATTGAAAAGTCGGGGTTTTTTATTTTCACAAAATGAAGATTGAAGAACTACATCAACTTTACTTAAACTCAAAAGGAATTTGCACAGACACACGTGCCATTGAGAAAGACTCGATTTTTTTTGCCTTAAAGGGCGGCAATTTCGATGGTAATAAGTTTGCAAACAAAGCATTAGATTCAGGTTGTAAATTTGCAGTAGTTGATGATTCTAGTGTAGCTGGTAACGGGCTAATTCATGTAGACGATACACTCAAAACTTTACAAAGGTTGGCTCATTACCACAGGAATTATATGTCTGCTGAAGTGATAGGAATTACAGGTTCAAACGGCAAAACAACTACCAAAGAGTTACTAACTATAGTTTTAGATACTTCATTCAAAGTTTGGGCAACCCCAGGAAATTTCAATAACCATATCGGGCTACCGTTAACTGTATTGAGCGCTCCATCAGACACCGAAGTCTTGATCTTAGAAATGGGAGACAACAAGACAGGTGATATAGCTGAATTGTGTGAAATAGCTGAACCAGATTACGGATACATCACCAATGTTGGTAAAGACCATCTAGCTGGCTATGAAGAAGGTTTTACAGGAAATGTAAAAGCCAAAGGAGAGCTCTTCGATTATATCCGAGCAAACAATAAAATAGCTTTCGTAAATACCCAAGATGAAGTTGTTTTACCTCTTGCGAAAGACATTCAAAAACAAATCACATTTGGAAATAAAGGTGATCATACGTTTTTGAAATTGAATGCAATGGATCCATTTATCTCTTACATAAATCATTCAGGTGAAATCTGTAAAACGCAATTAGTTGGAAAATACAATTTGGCTAACATTGAAGCGGTATACTGTATAGCATCTTATTTCAAGGTTGATGAGAAGTTGATTGAAAAAGCAATATCTACATATATCCCCGAGAACAACAGAAGTCAACTAGTTAAAACAGATTTAAATGAAATTTTAATGGACGCCTATAATGCTAACCCCTCCTCTGTTGAACTAGCTTTAACGAGCTTATCAGATCTCGATGCTAATAATAAAGTATCTATTCTTGGGGATATGTTTGAACTAGGTGATGAGAGTCAGGATGAACATCAAAACATAATTAACCTAACTGAAACTTTAAATCTAAATACCACTATTTTTATTGGTGAAACCTACTCAAATTGTACTACAAAAGAATCTCATCTCTTTAAAGACAAAGCTGAATTTGAGAAATGGATTGAGTCGAATCCGATAAAAAATGCAACAATCCTTTTAAAAGGATCACGTGGCATGAAAATGGAGACATTAAAAGATTGTTTGTAGAACGTTTATTGACGTCTATTCATAATCTTACATTTAATTTGCACCGTGCTCGGATTAAAGAAAATCGATAGATATATCATCAGACAGTTCATCGGAACGTATGTCTACTCTATTCTGATATTATCGGTTATCATTATCATTTTCGATATCTCAGAAAAGATAGATGATTTCACAGACGAAAGAGCTGCTGATGCCACTTTATATGACATAGCTTTTAAGTACTACCTCAACTTCATCCCCTACTTCGTAAATCAGTTTAATGCACTTTTCGTTTTTATTTCGGTCATCTTCTTTACTTCTAAACTTGCCTCCCGAACTGAAATAATTGCGATACTGAATAGTGGTGTGAGTTTCACACGTTTGTTAAGGCCCTATTTCTTAACGTCATTACTTCTTACTGCTGTAAATCTACTGATGACATTATATGTGATTCCAGAAGCGAACAAGGTTCGGGTTGATTTTGAAGATCGGTATATTCACAATGCTCCTCGATTTACCGAAAGAAACATCCACTTTAAACTAGATCAAAATTCATATGCCTATTTCCAGAGCTTTAACATCAATAAAAATACTGGATATCAATTCTCTTTAGAGCATTTTGAAGACGGTGATTTAAAGTACAAAATGTTAGCCACATTTGCTCGTTGGGACAGTACCAATCAACAGTGGCATATTGAGGATTACGTTATCAGGCACATCGATGGTAACGATGAGTCAATTGAAAAAGGATCGAGTATTGACACCGCGCTAACCATTACTCCGCGCGATTTTAAACTCTGGGAAAACAATATTGAAACAATGAACCAGACCGAACTTTCTCAATACATCGAAAGAGAAAGGTTGAAAGGAAGTGATCGAATCAACATTTATCTGGTTGAAAAATACAAGCGTTACGCCTTCCCAATCGCCTCAATCATTTTAACATTAATGGGATATGCGGTTGCAAGCAGAAAAGTACGCGGTGGTATTGGAATGCACTTAGGTTTTGGAATATTACTCTGCTTCACGTACATCATGTTTAGTCAGTTGTTTTTTGTTTACGCCACAAAAGGAGATCTAGCTCCAATATTGGCGGTATGGATTCCAAACATTATTTATTCTTTCATTACAGCTTTTCTATTGAGCAAGGCTCAACGTTAAGTTTATAACTAAAGGTTATTCTTGTTCTCATTAAATTGTGAAAATGTATTTTCACAAGGTTATCCATACTTCAAACTGAGTTCTACCTTCGTATTTCATTAAAATAATAAACCATGAATTTTGTAGGCATCATTCCAGCTCGTTTTGGTTCTACCAGATTAGAAGGAAAACCACTCTTAGACATACTAGGTAAACCAATGATTCAACGTGTTTATGAGCGTGCATCTCAAGTTATGGATCACCTTTACGTTGCAACTGACGATGAAAGAATTGAAGCTGCTGTAAAAGGTTTTGGAGGTAAGGTTGTTATGACGAGCTCTTCTCACCAAACTGGTACAAACAGATGTGTTGAGGCGTTAAAAATCATCAATGAATCAACCGGTGAAAATTTTGACGCTGTAATAAATATTCAAGGTGATGAGCCTTTATTAGAGCCATCACAATTAACTGAGTTGATGAAATGTTTCAACGAGGCTAATACAAATTTCTCAACGCTGGTTACTCCACTCAATAGAATTGATGATCTTTTTAATGAGAGTGAAGTTTTTGTGACTTTCAACAAAAACAGAGACGCAATGTATTTCAGCAGATCTGTTATACCTCATCTGAGGGGAGTTGATAAATCTAAATGGTTAGAGAAAACTACGATCTACAAACACCTAGGACTATACGCATATACAGCCGAAACTTTAGCTGAATTTTCTCAAATGGAAATGAGTTCTTTAGAAAAGTTAGAATCTTTGGAACAACTGCGTTGGTTAGAAAATGGTGGTAAAATCAAAGTGGGTATTACTGAACATGATACCATACCGGTTGATACCATTGACGACCTTGAAAGAGTGCGTGATATCTATGAAAAATTAAATCTGTAACTTTTCTACGATCAAAACACGTTCAGGAGTTTGATTATTAGGTGCAAATCGCTGTCTATTTTAAGATTAAGCTACTTTTGCACCGTCAATTTAAAAAACTATGAGTTTACACAAAGTACAGGTTGGTGACGTTACTTGCGGAGCCGATGAGTTATTCCTAATTACAGGACCTTGCGTTATCGAAGATGAAAGCATCATGATGCGTACTGCAGAAACCATTAAAGAGGTTACGAGCAGACTCAACATTCCTGTTATTTATAAATCTTCATTTCAAAAAGACAACCGTAGCTCTGTAGATTACTACATGGGACCTGGTTTAGATGAAGGTTTACGTATCTTA
>CAJWSQ010000030.1 GCA_913045895.1 uncultured Flavobacteriales bacterium
TGGTAATATTGATTTTTGGTTGAATGGCTTAGGTATTGATGGAGATTCACTATGGTCTGAACACTATGGAACAGATTCTACTGACATAGCATACAGTGTTGTACAAACCACACACGATTTAGGTATTGGTATTTGTGGTATTACACATGAGGCTGGTCAACTAGAAGATTTTTTCTACCTACATCTAGATCAGTCAAGGGATAGTACATGGGGGGCAGTTGGTTCTTATTCAGGAACTGATGTGTTATTGGATATTAAAACAGACATATATGGAAGTTTTATTGCTGTTGGCTACTCTAATTCGCCAGAGGTAAATGCAGATTTAAATGATGTAGTACTATACAGATACACTTATGATGATCAGCTTTTATTTGGAACAACATATGGTTATGCCAATGGATTGGAACAAAACGAAGAGGCAAGTACAGTATTGAGTTTAGATAACGGTACATTCTCAGTTATTGGTTATACAAACGGCTTAGGGCAAGGGTTAAATGATATTTTAATAATAAGAACCAATAGCTCTGGTTACATAACAGGCGCGCCAATTACCGAAGTTGAAGATTCTGGTTATCAAATTGTAACAGGTGTAAAAACGGTTTCTCCAAATACCATTAATGAAGTAAATGTTTATCCTAACCCTGTTTCAAATTCACTGTATATCACCATGAACTCTTTTCAAAATACCAATTTTCAGTTGGTTGATATGAAAGGAAATCAGGTTCAAACAGGTAGCATTCAGTCAACAGATCAAGAAATTGATGTGTCTCAATTACCTGCTGGCAACTATATTCTTCAACTCACGCAGAACAATACCTACAAAAAAGCATTTGTTATAATTAAAGAATAGTTTCTTCGCTTTTATGAAAAACATCCCGCTTCATTGGAAGATCATTATCGGTTTAGTATTAGGTGTAATTTGGGCATTAATCTCCAGCTCATTAGGTTTAAGTTCATTTACTTTAGATTGGATTGCTCCGTGGGGTGATATTTTCATCAACTTGTTAAAACTGATTGCAGTTCCACTGGTGTTGTTCAGTATTATTCAAGGAATTGCAAGTTTATCGGATACCACAAGCCTAGGAAGAATGGGCTTGAAGACGCTAGGTTTATACCTCATGACAACAGTTGTTGCTGTTTCCATGGGATTGTTGTTGGTGAATGTTATTAAACCAGGTTCGTTCATATCTGAAGATCAACAAATAACCAATCGCTTAAGCTATGAACTCTGGGCATCTCAAAACGGAATTGAAATTCTAGATAATAAAGATTACCTCAATAATCCAGATTATCAGAATTACTTAGGTGGTGCTGAAGCAAAACTCGCGGAGTATGCTTCAGACGAAACTGCTCAAAGTAAAATCAATGCAGCTTCAAATACTAAAGACCAAAGTCCACTTCAGTTTGTTGTAGATATGGTTCCGAGTAACATCTTTATTTCATTCAACAATAGCTTGATGTTGCAGGTAATCTTCTTTGCTATTTTCTTTGGTGTAACCATGGTATCTCTACCTCGCGAGAAAGTACAAGGCGTAGTCAACTTTGTTGATGGAGCTAATGAGATATTCATTAAAATGGTTGACTTTGTAATGCAGGGTGCACCGTTTTTTGTTTTTGCTTTATTAGCAGGTAAAATCAGTGAACTTGCTGGTGATGACGTAAGTAGGGTGGCAACTATTTTCCAAGCTTTAGGTTGGTATTCTCTAGTTGTCGTTTTAGGATTAGCGTTTATGATTTTTGTGTTTTATCCACTTTTAATAACGTCAATAGTAAAGAAACTGTCCTACAAAAACTTCTTCAAAGCAATCAGTCCGGCCCAATTTTTAGCATTCTCCAGTTCATCATCTGCGGCAACGTTGCCTGTTACCATGGAGTGCGTGAACGACAACCTTAAGGTAAAAGAAGAAATAACCAGTTTTGTACTACCTATTGGTGCTACGGTTAATATGGATGGTACCAGCTTGTATCAAGCTGTTGCTGTTATTTTCTTAGCACAATTCCATTTTGTAGACTTAACATTGGGTCAACAATTAACCATTATCTTGACAGCCACCATGGCTTCAATTGGTTCTGCAGCCGTTCCAAGTGCAGGTCTAATTATGTTAATTATTGTATTAGAATCTGTTGGTTTAAACCCGGCTTGGATAGCAATAATTTTCCCTGTAGATCGTATTTTGGACATGTGTAGAACGGTGGTAAATGTTACTGGTGATGCTGCAGTAAGTAGCATTGTTGGATACACCGAAGGAAAAATGAATTACGAACCTGTTGCAACTAAATAAAGTATGAAAAAAGCGCTCAAAATCATCGGAATAATAATTGGCTTATTGTTCATAGCCATTATCGTTCTCCCCATCGCTTTCAAAGGGAAAATCTTTGATATGGTGATGGAAGAAGCCAACAACAATTTAAACGCTGAGGTAAGTATCGGAGATCTTGATTTATCTCTAATCTCCAATTTCCCAGATTTTTCTTTAACGGTTTCAGACATTCAAGTGATTGGTAAAGACACTTTCAGCGGAGTTCCTTTAGCTAGAGTTGGAGAAATAAATGCGTCACTCGATTTAATGAGTGTAATTAATGGAGATCAAATTCAAATCAACTCGTTTGGAATTTCTGATATCGAGAGCCATGTGATTGTTTTAAAAGACGGTATTGCTAACTACGATATCGTAAAAGCATCCGAAGAAGCTGAAGTAGAAGAAGAAACTACTGATGATGTAGAGGAAGTAGACTCAGAAGAATCAGCTCCACTCAAAATTCAAGTAAAAGAGTATTTCATTCGAAATGCACATGTGATCTATGATGATCGTCAAGGTGGGATGTTTGCGGAATTAACGAACTTCAATCACGAAGGAAAAGGTGATTTCACACTAGATGAATTCCTGCTTGAAACAAAAACTACGGCAGATGCTATCGATTTCAAAATGGATGGAATGACCTACGCTAACAAGGTTAAAGCTGATATCGATTTCAATATCCTAATGGATATGCCAAACAGTAAATACACCTTTAAAGAAAACTCAATTTCATTAAATGATTTGACGTTAGCTTTTGATGGTTGGGTTCAAATGCCAGATGAGGTGATTGATATGGATTTGACGTTCAACACCAAAAAGACCGAATTTAAAAGCATTTTATCGTTGGTTCCAAGTGCTTACACTGCCGATTTTGTTGATGTTAAAACGGCTGGTAAATTGGCTTTAGAAGGTATGGCTAAGGGGTCTTATTACGAGAAAGACAGCATTATGTATTTGCCTGCTTTTGATGTGAAGTTATTGGTTGATAATGCAAGTTTCCAATATCCTGATTTACCAGAATCAGCAAACAACATCAACATTGATTTAAGAGCTCAAAATCCTGGTGGAATAGATGATAAAACAATTGTAGATATCAATAAATTCCATGTCGAGCTGGCTAAAAATCCAATTGACTTCCAAATGCATTTGAAAACGCCTGTTAGTGATCCTGACATGAAAGGTGCACTTCAAGCTCAAATCAATTTAGCATCACTTAAAGATGTGATTCCAGCTGAAGAAGGCGAGAGCTACAATGGATCTATCACTGCCGATTTAAGTTTTGCGGGTAAGCTTTCAAGTATTGAAAATGAGCAATACGAAAACTTTGATGCTCAGGGTAAATTAATTGTCTTGGATTTAGATTATTCATCTCCAGACATGCCTTATGCCGTTAAGTTGAATAAAATGTACATGGCATTTTCACCGGAGTTTGTAGAGCTTTCATCGTTTGAGGCGAAAGTTGGTGAGAGTGATTTCTCAGCCAATGGCCGTATTGACAACATGTTATCGTATTATTTCCATGATTATGCTTTATCGGGTTCATTCACATTAAACTCCAATTACATCAACGTAAATGAGTTTATGACTGAGGAAGAAACTGAAGAGTCTGGTGAAACAACTTCTGCAGAAGAGTCTACAACAGATTCAACATCTGTTGAGGAAGAAGCTACAGGTGCATTCAGCGTTCCAGATAACATCAACTTTGTATTTACATCAAACTTGAAGAAGGTGTTGTATGATCAAATGGAAATCACTAACATTTTGGGTAAAATCACCGTTGCTGATGAGGCTGTTGACATGCAAAACTTATCTATGAATCTGTTGAAAGGATCTATGAAGATGAGTGGTTCATATTCAACAAAAGAGACTCCACAGCCTAAGATTGCTTTCAATTTCGACATGAAAAAAATCGACATCACAGAAACCGCGGTTAATTTCAATACAATTGAGAAACTCGCTCCAGCGCTTAAATCAGCAAAAGGTGCTATCTCAACCAATTTGAATATGACGGGTGTAATGGACGATTCACTCAACTTAGTTTTAGAAAGCGTTAATGCAACGGGTAATTTATTGACTCACAATCTTACAATTGAAAACGAAACACTTGAGAAGATTGATGCTGCATTAAAAGTAGACAAGTTTAATCCGGTTACTTTAAACGATGTAAGTATAGATTATACCATTGCAGATGGTAAGTTAACTACCAGTCCGTTTGAAGTGAAAACAGGTGATGTTACTTCAACAGTATCAGGTTATACCACTTTAGAGCAAGAGATTTATTACACGATTGATTCAGAAGTTCCATTTGATGCTTTGGGATCAAGTGTTGGTCAACTGGCTTCTAACTTGGCTGGACAGTTGCAGTCATTTGGAGTTGGTTCTGGTAATGTACCTGAGAAAATTAATGTGAGTATCAGTGTTACTGGAGATATGATGGATCCTAAAGTAAAACCAAATTTTACTGGTGCTGACGGACAACAATCTTCCATCAAAGAAACCGTTAAAGAAACGGTAAAAGAGAAAATTGAAGAAGGCAAAGAAGAGTTGAAGAAAAAGGCTCAAGAAGAAGCTGATAAATTAATAGCTGACGCCCAAAAGCAAGCTGATAAGCTGGTAGCTGAAGCTAAAGTTCAAGGCGATAAACTTCGAGAAGAAGGCAAGAAAGCAGCTCAGAAAATTAGAGAAGAGGCCGATAAGCAAGCCAAAGACCTAGTTAAGAATGCTTCTAATCCAATTGCTAAAATTGCAGCCGAAAAAGCTGGAGATAAGTTGAGAGAAGAAGCTGATAAGCAAGCTAAAAATGTTGAGGCAGAAGCCAACAACAAAGCCAATCAGTTAGAGGCTGAAGCAAAGAATAAAGGCGATCAATTGATTCAAAAAGCTCAAGAAGAAGCAGATAAGAAGATTAATGGCGTTTAATAAGTTTAGATATTTTGGTAGAGTGAGTAGGAGCGTAAGCTTTCTACTCATTCTTGTTTTAGGCTCGTTCGTTTCAGCAAATGCACAGGAAGAAGATTGTCCACTTCCTGATGATAAAAAAGCGGTAAAAAACTGGGAAAAAGGAACGGATAAAAAGTATAAAAAAGGTGAGCGAATTCAGTTTCTGATGGAAGCATTAGATGTTGATCCTGATTTTGCTCAGGCCAATTGGTCGTATGCTGAAATACGTGTGAAGGAATCAAGACTTAGGGGGAAATCATACAAAGTAGCTCAAAAACACCTTGAAAAGGTAGTAGATATTTGTCCAAGGTTGCATTCATCACCTTATTTCTATTTGGGTGAAATAGCCATGGAAGCAGGTGACTATGGAAAAGCTTCAGGTTACTATAAGCAGTTTATAGATTTCCAAAGTGATGATGACGACAAGTTTGAGCGTAGATATGATGAGTTGCTTGAAATCGCTAAATCAAACTACAAGATCAGTAAGTTCTTTTATGAAGAATTTTCCAATCCCAAACCGTTTAAGCCTGAACTTGTAACTCCAGTAAGTACCACTTCAGATGATGAGTATTTGCCTCTGATATCGCCTGATAATGAGGAACTATTTTTTACCAGAAGAAAAATGAAAGTGGTTCAAGCTCGAGGAGTTGGGCAAACAAATTCAGTTAATTACACCGAGCTATTTTCACATGCTGCTTTACAAAGAGGTGTTCTCAAAAATTCGGGATCTCCAATGCCAGCACCATTTAATACCAATGCAGAAACCAATTATGGTGGAGCTTGTGTGAGCATCAACAACGATGAGATTTTTATAACTATTTGTTCTAACCAAACAGGATATACAAATTGTGATATTTACACCACCAAAAAAGTGTACGGAGTTAACCCTAACTCTGGAGTGAAAGAATGGTATTGGACAGATTTAACTTCATTAGGCCCAAATGTGAATACGCCTACAGGCTGGGAGTCTCAACCAACTTTATCACGTGATGGTAAAATGTTACTCTTCGCAACACTTCGAGAAGGAGAAACCAAGGGCATTGATATCTATAAAAGTATGCTTCAACCAAATGGAACTTGGGGTAAGGCAGAATCTTTGGGAGAGCCCATCAATACGGATAATCACGAGAAAACGCCATTTTTTCACTCGGATAGTAGAACACTTTATTTCTCATCAAAAGGTCACCTGAATTTTGGTGGATACGATGTTTTTAAATCTAAATTGAATCCTGATGGCAGCTGGACGGAGCCAATGAATCTCGGACATCCCATTAACACAGCTAGCGATGAGCATGGTTACGTGGTGAGTACAGACGGTCTCAAAGTGTATTATGCTGCTAAACAGTTCAATGGTGAAGAAACGGAGAAAGTAAACATCTACAATTTTGACCTTTACAAAGAAGCACGACCTGAGAAGGTTGTTTTACTTAAAGGAAAAGTAGCTGATTTATCTGGAGCTGTTCCAAAAGACGCTCAAATTCAAGTAAGAAATAACAAAACCGATGAGGTGGAAAGTTTCAAAGTTGATTCTGTAACAGGTAGTTACACAGCTATCGTAACCATTGATGATAGTTCTGAATATGTAGTTAGTGTTAAAGGTGAGGATATTGCTTTTAACTCTGTTAAGGTTACTCCTGAAGATACTGTTGAAACATACAAAACGGTTGATGTTTCAATACAGAAAACAGAAGTTGGAAAGCCGTATCCAATTGATAATATCAACTTTATGACTGCTGCAGCTGAGTTGACAAACGAGTCCAAATCAACGCTTGATGCTTTTGCGGCATATCTGAGAGATAATCCAGAGATCAAAATATCTATTGAAGGTCATACCGATAATTTGGGTGATGAACAGGCCAATTTGGCTTTGAGTACCGAACGTGCTTTTTCAGTTATGGCTTATCTGCAAGCACACGGAGTGTATAAAGGTCGCATGCAGTTTAAAGGTTGGGGATCGGCTAAGCCAATAGCCAGTAATACAACTTCTTCGGGAAGAGCAAAAAACCGTAGAACGGAATTTGTAATCTTATCCAAATAAGCCTTTCAAATTGTACTTTTGACGCATGCATTTAAAACATCTTTCCCTCATTAATTTTAAAAATCACGCAGAAGCTGAATTGGATTTCACACCTGGAATCAATTGCTTGGTTGGTGATAATGGAATGGGGAAAACCAATGTGTTAGATGCCATTTATTACCTGTCTTTTTGCAAGAGTTATTTCAATCCAATCGATTCTCAAAATATCAAACATGAAGAAGCATTCATGGTAGCTCAAGGTGTTTTTGAGATCAATGATAAAGTTGAGACCATTCATTTGGGGTTGAAAAGAGGCCAGAAGAAATCGTTTAAACGAAACAAGAAAGAATACGAAAAACTAGCAGATCACATCGGGTTGATTCCATTGGTTATGGTAACACCTAGTGATACCGAGTTGATACACGCTGGAAGTGAGATTAGAAGGAAGTTCATGGATGGTGTGATCTCACAATTTGATCGCCATTACTTGAATCATCTGTTGCAATACAACAGAGCTGTTTCTCAACGAAATGCGTTGCTCAAAAAGCTAGCTGACGAACGTAGAACAGATGATGCTACGCTAGAGGTGTGGGACATGCAATTAACGCATCATGGTAATGAGATATACCAATCTAGAAAAGCCTTTTTAGATGAATTTATTCCCATTTTTCAGCATTACTACAACTTACTAGGT
The DNA here is from genome assembly GCA_913045895.1 of uncultured Flavobacteriales bacterium. GTDB lineage: Bacteria > Bacteroidota > Bacteroidia > Flavobacteriales_G > Salibacteraceae > UBA6049. The sequence goes on from CAJWSQ010000030.1 coordinate 7,952, forward strand.
CAGGGAAGAGAGGTTGTTTCTTTGAATTATGATTCGCAACTCAACGAGTCACAGTTCGAAGAGCTTTTAAAGCAGGCTAGATCTCGTGATTATCGGGTGACATATACCACAGCTGGAATTCATAAAGATGATTTAGAGTTTTTAATTGATGATCATCCATTGAAAAAATTTGGATCTCAAGGCCAGCAAAAATCATTTGTGGTTGCTTTAAAGCTGGCTCAATTTGATTTTATGAAGTCCAAAAAAGAAATCAAACCTTTGATTTTGTTGGATGATATTTTTGATAAACTCGATCCATCTCGAGTGAAAGCGCTTTTGAAATTAGTAAGCGAAGACCACTTCGGACAAATCTTCGTTACAGATGCCAATAAAGAACGAATCCACGATTTGTTTGAAGAAATTGGTATTCAGCCAAATGTCTTTAGAGTTGGCGAAAACGAGATTATCAGTGAATAACTATTTATAGGCTATTAGAGCCTTTTTTCACACTTTAGCAGAATTAAATTAATTACCTATGATGAAAGCTAATGTATCCACAATCACATTGTTGGCGGTATTTATTACGTTCTTTTTTCAGTCTATACAAGCACAAAATTCTTCTGAAAGAGATTCTGTTCTTCTTAGAACTTTTGCATCTCCAAGTGAGATATCTAGACTAAAAATTAATGGTGAACTACAAGACTCGATAAATGAGTTTCATTTACCTCCCGGAAAGTATCAACTGAGTTTTTGGGCTCCCAATTACCATCGTGTAGATACCACGATTCAGTTAGCTGATAAACCATTAAATGTTGGTGTAAAATTAGAACCTACTGATGAATTAATTTCTTACTGGAAACAAGATGAGGTTTGGAAAAAACACAAAGGTCGTGTAGTTGCTTATTCGGCAATAACTACATTGTTTGTAGGTGCTGCCGTTTTGAATTATAACCGAGTGGGAGATTTCAATAGAGAATATGTTGAGAATAAAAATGGTTATGATTATAACGTTAATGGATACACTCAAAGTCTAGTAGATGATTCGGGTAGAAGGTTAGATAATGCCCGCTACTTACAATACGGAATATACACATTAGGAACAGCAACACTAGTTGGAGCTGTTGTGAATTACATAAAAATGAAGAAAAATACCCCTGGCGATTTACCAGAAGACAAATCATTTTATGTTCAGGATTTCGGTTTAAACCTTAATCACAACGAGAATAACTTCCAATTCAATTTAGTTCTCAATTTTTAATCCTGCTACATCATGAAGTATATAGTTTTATTTTTTTCAGCTGTACTAATATTTGTAGGAACAGGATGTTCTAAAGTAGAAGATCCATGCATAGAAACTGAAAGTGCATATTTTGTTGGAAGTCCATCAACTTTTACAAGTTGTAGTGATGCAGATTATGTTTTTTGGATTCTTGATGGAAAACAAGGCGAACAAGGGAGGACTTTTAAATATACCTTTAGCGAAACAGGAGTGCATGAAATCAGGCAAATAGCATATTCTGATGATGCACGAAAAGAGAAAACTACCTCAATGAATATTGATGTTGGTCATATGGTTATTGATTCTGTGGTCTTTACTAGGTTATTGATGAATGAATTTCCACCAGAATATTATGATTCATTAAAGTTTTTTATTGGTGCTACTTATTCAGAATTTTTAATCAATCAATCAAACACTCGTAAGTTTGTTTTTAATGATGAAGTGGTGATAAAGTCTAGATCAGAAAATACCATTGGTATTATGTATATTGAACCTAATGATAACATATTGATCTTTGACCACGATATTGATTTATTAAGTTATAAAAGTAACCCGATAGAACTCTCATTAAATCTGAAATATGATTTTAAGATATATTGGCACTTAGGATTTTAATTTTAATGAAAGACGACAACAACCAGCATATAGGAGACCTACTTAAAGCTTATTTGAAAATGAATAAGCTAGATGAAAAACTTACAGGTGTAGATCTTAAAAATGCATGGGAGAAAATCATGGGGCCAAGTATAGCTCGTCATACAACCAAGTTAGAGTTACGAAAGAAAGTACTAATAATTAAACTCGATTCATCTGTACTTCGACAAGAGTTGGTCTACGGAAAAGATAAAATCAAAGATGCTGTCAACGACTTCTACAGTCAAGAGATAGTTGATGAAGTTTTAATAGCATAAAAAAAGCTCCTTTCAGAAATGAGAGGAGCTTTTTAGCTTTAATAAAAGCGATTTATTTTTTGAATGAATCTGCTACGATTAATTCTTTAGTTCCATGAGTCCAGCTGTAGAAACCTTCGCCAGATTTAACACCTAACTTACCAGCAGTAACCATGTTTACTAATAATGGACATGGAGCGTATTTCGGATTTCCAAATCCTTCGTATAACACGTTCATGATACTTAAGCATACATCTAAACCGATGAAATCAGCTAATTGAAGTGGTCCCATGGGGTGAGCCATTCCTAATTTCATAACTGTATCGATTTCTTCAACGCCAGCAACACCTTCAAACAAAGTAATTATGGCTTCGTTGATCATTGGCATCAAAATTCGGTTGGCCACAAAACCAGGGTAATCATTCACTTCAACAGGAACTTTACCTAAGTTTTTAGAAAGATCCATGATTAAGGTTGTCACTTCATCAGAAGTAGCGTAACCACGAATAACTTCAACCAATTTCATTACCGGAACAGGGTTCATGAAATGCATTCCAATAACTTTATCAGGCCTGTTAGTAACGGCTGCTATTTTAGTAATTGAAATAGAAGAGGTGTTTGATGCTAGAATGACATTTTCAGGAGTAGCTTCGCTTAAATCTTTGAAGATTTTAAGCTTCAAATCTACATTTTCAGTAGCTGCCTCAACAACCAACTCAACACCTTTTACACCTTCAACAATTTGAGTGTAAGTAGTAATATTAGCTAAAGTTTTCGTTTTATCTTCTTCAGTGATTTTCTCTTTTTTTAGCTGGCGGTCTAAGTTTTTGGTAATTGTTGCAATACCTTTATCTAAAGATGTTTGAGCAATATCAATTAAAGATACTTCATATCCTGTTTGGGCAAAAACGTGAGCAATACCATTACCCATTGTTCCAGCTCCAATTACAGCTACTTTTTTCATAGTTATTCTAGTTTGAAATATTGGAATGCCAAAAATAAGGACACCAGTTTGTTCTAAAAACTTAAATTGAAAATGTTTCTAACAGAAAGTCGATTTATATCTGTATCATGTTAAACAACTGGTTTGGATAAAACGTTAGAATATTAAATTTGACTCATATGAATTTGTTTATAAAAATCCTCATTTCTAGCTTAGCAGTAATGCTTAGTGCTTGGTTGCTGCCAGGAATTCACATTGATGATTACTTCACGGGAATAGCAGTGGCAATAGTGTTAGCATTACTCAATACTTTTTTAAAGCCTTTATTAGTGGTTATCACACTTCCGATAACGGTCTTCACCTTAGGCTTCTTTTTATTGGTCATTAATGCTTTAATCATACTTTTAGCGGGAAACTGGATTCCCAATTTTGTGGTTGATGGTTTTTGGTGGGCTTTAATATTCAGTTTTGTGTTGAGTATAATAACGAGTTTAATGGAAAGTTTGGGGCAATCGAGTAACAATCAATAGGTGCTTAAAATAGCTTTTAACTCCAATTATGTATTGCCACTCCCAGAGGGTCATCGCTTTCCGATGATCAAGTATGAATTACTTCCTCAACAATTGATTCGAGAAGGGATTGTAACTGAAGAAAACTTCTTTCAGCCTGATAAAGCTGAAGAATCAACAATTCTCCGAACTCATTCAGAAACGTATTGGGATAAATTAAAATCGTTAAGTCTTACTCGAAAAGAAGAACGTAGAACTGGTTTTCCGTTAACTCGAGAGCTGATAGAAAGAGAAATCACTATTCTTCAAGGAACCATAGAAGCTTCTGTTTTTGCATTGGAGTATGGGGTAGCATTCAACATTGCAGGCGGTACACATCATGCTTACACTGATAGAGGAGAAGGCTTTTGTATTCTAAACGACAATGCTTGTGCTGCTAATTATCTCTTAGATAATGAACTAGCAAAGCAAGTTTTAGTGGTCGATTTAGATGTGCATCAAGGCAATGGTACAGCTGAAATATTCCAAAACGAACCACGAGTTTTTACTTTCAGTATGCATGGAAAAGACAATTATCCAATGCATAAAGAACAAAGCGATTTAGATATCGAAATTCCTACAGGAACAACTGACGAAGCATATTTAGAAGTTCTTCAATCTAATTTAGAAAGTCTTCTAAAATCAGTAAAACCTGATTTTATATTCTACCAAGCTGGTGTAGATGTATTGGAAACAGATAAGTTGGGGAAATTGAGTTTATCCATTGAGGGGTGTGCTGAGCGTGATCTTATTGTATTTGAAACTTGCAAAAAGCATGCTGTCCCAGTTTGTGTAACCATGGGAGGTGGATACTCTCCTCAAATCAAACACATCCTAGATGCGCACGTGAATACGTATAAGATTGCTTCTGAAGTGATTTTGTAATATGTATTTAAGAGTTACAGTTGAATAACCCTCAATTAACGTGTAGTTAATTTAGAATATCAATATTCGTGGAGTCAGAAAAACACAATCACGCCATCACTTCGCGCAATCAATATTAAGGCCTCATATGGGGCTTTTTTATTTTTAAAAAGCTTCGCCAATTCTGAAGTAAACTCCCCAATCGTCTTTCCCTAAAGCACCATCTAAACCAATGTTGAAATTTTCATCTTTAAAGGCCTTGTATCGGTAGCCTAAACCCACACCTGGATATGCTTTCCAATTAAAATCAGTGTTGTCAGAACCATAAATGGTTGCCATTCCTATGTAACCTATTGCACCCATTCTATTTGCAAAGTTGAAACGGTATTCACCTTGTAAACTGATGATGCCATCTCCACGGTACTTTCCTTCAGAATAACCGCGTATATCTTTACCTCCAATGGTCTCTTGTTGCTGAAAAGCGATATTACCTAACCCATATATGCCAGAAAAACGAGCTGCGAATACGTCTCTATTTTGTCGTGATGGGAAATAATGAATGTATTCGGTTTTTATTTTATTGGCCGTTTCATCATTCCAAAACCATTCTTGAAAAGTAGTCCATTCAACAATGGCGCGTTTTCCTTTTCGAGGATAGTAGAAGTCATCACGAGTATCTAATTGGAGTTGTAGCTTTATTCCATTTGTTTCTGTAATAGATTGCGGTTGTATGTTGTCTTCATACTCGGTATCGTAATAACCGTAATTGTATGTAATGCCTCCAAATAGATTTTCAATAATTCTTCTTTTAACACTTAAGCTGATGTAAGTGAGTTCAGTATTGTAATCATAAAATGAAGGAGGGGCAAAGTCCGCTACGTAAAACTGGGAGTTGTAATTTCCGGTTAATCCAAACAGTTGAATGCGCCATTTATTCTCACTGAAATACCACTGATTAAAAAAGGCTAAAAAGTACGATTCATTGGTGGTGTAAACCGCTGAAACACCTGATAATGATTTAGATGATATGGTATCTGATTTATTCAATCGATACATGGCCATAGGGATTACTCCAATGAGAAAATCCATGTTGCGGTTGTAGCTTAAGTAGGGCATAACCGTTAAGTGAAGGTTCTTGGTAGTATCTGTTTGGGAAGAATCAACACTTTGAGCCATCGATTGAATGGTTACCAAACAAATGATAAGTGATAAAAGTGATTTCATGTTAATAAAGATAGAATATAGGAGCTCTATACGCTAGAAAAAAGCTTTTATCAATTCTTCTTCAGGTATATTGCTGAAATATTCACTGCTTTTTACTTCTTTCAACTTGGCAAGTAAGACATCCTCACGGTGTTCTAATCCAACAACTGATTCGATAACCGGATCAATTTCTTTGTTTACAAAATAGTCGCCAAATATTTCAAGTGCCGTAATAATTCCTTTTTCTACATTCATATGAACTTCCACATGGCCGCCACTTGTTCTTACACCATTCTTGAAATCGTATTTAGGTGAGTAACCAAAATTCCAATCCCAGGTGCTGTATTTTTCATCAGCCAGTTTTTGAATGGCTTTTATGTCTTCTTCTGTCAACGTGTATGGAACAGCATCTGGATACATTTCTGTGATGTGGTTCATCACTTTCTGTCTGAACTGATCAACACCAATATCTTCTTTTAAGTGTGTTGAAATATTGGTTACACGACTTCTAACAGACTTACGAGCTTTGTCTTCAAATTTGAGTGGATTTACATTAAGTGCGTCAGAAATATCTTTGATTTCAGATGCATATAGCAACGTTCCATGATGTAAAACACGTTGTTTTTGCTGGTAAATATGCTCCGCATTACCAGAAAACTTTTGATCTCCAATTAAGATATCATTTCTTCCAGAAAAGTGAGCGTCAACACCTAATGTGGCTAATACATCAATAATGGGTTGATTGTACTTTTTGAAATCAACTTTGGCACCTTCATCGCCATAACCCATAATAAATGTGTAGTTGATGTTGCCAAGGTCATGAAAAACAGCACCACCACCAGTTAACCTACGAACCACTTTAATGTCTTTTTCCTTTACGCGGTCAACATTAATTTCAGCCAGTGTATTCTGATGTTTACCTACAATAATGGCATTGCTGTTTCTCCATAGCATGAAGATGTTTTCACCTGAATTTTTGAGGAAGTATTCTTCAACAGCTTGGTTAAAGTAGGGGTCGAGGCTTGGGTTATCTATACAGAGCATATTTTTCGATAATTGATCCTATAGCCGCAAATGTAGAGATATCGTTATATCTTTCTCACTCATTAATTAACAATACAAAAAAAAATGACCACGAATTTTAAACTTCTAACTACAACTATTCTGTTATCCATTATGGCCTTCATAGCTAATTCACAGGATTCCACAGTGTATAAATCTTTTAAATATAGTAAAGGTTTTTTTGTTACCGATTTTGAATATGTATTAAAAGAGCAGGATCCTTATATCTATACAGTGGAAAGGAGGGTGAATAATAATATGGGGTACAAGGAAACATATTCAATTTCAAAATTAGATCAAGATTTTAGTGAAGTAGAAAACAATAAATTCGAAGTTGAATATAATGGAAAAAAGACAAATATTTTTGACGTGATTTATTTTAATGATAAAGTTTGTGTGATATCTCTTTATGAAAATAAAAAAGATGATGTGATGACATTTCTTTTATCATCGTTTAAAATGGATGACTTTTCATCCATTGAAACAAAAGAATTATTTTCCTATGATAAAGTGAATGAAAATAAAGATGATTATTCAATTAAAAAAATCAGACATTCAATTTCACATGATTCGAGTAAAATTGGATTCTTCTTGTTAAAACCATTACTGAAGTCTAATCCGTCTGAGGTTGACGTTGTTGTTGTAGATAATGATCTTAATACTATTTCTCATGGTAGTCATACTTTGCCTAAACATGCGAGATATGATGGGTTTGAGTCATTTGAAGTTTCAAATAAAGGGAATAGCTATGCTTTGTTTAAATGTAGGCTAGCAGATTCATTGGATGTAATGTATAGCAATGCAGTATATTCCTATAATATATTTCAATTTGATGACTCTAACTTGAAAGAACATCCATTGGATTTAGGGGATTTATTTGTGAGCGATATTATTATGGGGATAAATCGCGATAATATACCAGTAGTGTTTGGTTATTATTCATTAGAAAACCATTATAAAACATCAGGATTTTTTTATTACAATATCTCTGATAATAGCGTGAAAAAAAATACTCTTTCAGATGTGTATACAACTCAACTTACAAATACGAATAGTAACTTCATTAGGTATTATAGTAGAGTAGTTTATTCCGACAGAAATAATCAAATGTATATTATCGGTCAAGCTCATGAAGTAAGAGAAGAAATTGTTGGCGATGTAAAACGTAGAGTTGATTATTATGGAGATATTATTGTTACAAAGTTAAACCACGATGGAGATGTCGAATGGACTAAAAAACTAGAAAAGAAATTTAGCTCTGATTCTAAATCAAATAAATTCATATTCCATACAGGAAAGAGTGGTTTTTACATAATATATAATCAGCAAACAAATAATATTAATGGTGCAGCTAAGTTTTTACTCGTTCCGAAATATGAAGCTAGAATTTCAAAAGTCACCACTGAGGGAGGAGTATATACTTCTATTTTAAGTGAATTAGAAGGTAAAAGTCATTACATAGACACAAATGCATCTGATGACAGTAGCGGTTCTAAAAAGTTTGTTTTTATGCGAGTGAATAACAGGAAAAGACACTTTGGTATTATTACTTTTTGATTTTTAATGGGAGCTATAATGCTCCCTTTTTTATTCCCTAAACAAAGAAACATAGCCAGTTTTAGTATCACGTAATCCGTTGTACATACAGTAATCAACAATGTAGTAGTATGTACCTGCATTCACTGGTTCTCCGTTATTTTGATTTCGACCGTCCCAACCTTCGTTCATATCATCGCTTTCGTAAATTAAAATACCCCATCGGTTAAAAATTTTAACGTTAAAGCAAGTAGCTTCTTCGATGGTGAAAAGCAAACGATCGTTAACTCCGTCTCCGTTTGGCGTAAATACGTTTGGTGTAAACATATTATCACAATCGATCACATTTAACAGAACAGGGGCATAATCACTAGAGCAAACCGTGCGTATTGATCTTACAAAGAACTCTGTTGTTTCAAGTGCAGAAGGAATGTTTAATATTTCTCCTGTGTGAATTAAGCTTCCTCCAATTTGTAAGTACCATTCTACATTACCAATAGGAGTAGAGGCGAAAAGTCTAACAGGTAATCCTGCACATATTGTAGTGTCTTTTGTAACTGGAATGATTAGATCATTTGAATCCATTTGAACAACTATGGAATCTGATTTGGCAACACATCCAAACGAATCAATTGTTGTTAATTGGTAGCTTCCTGATTCATAAACCACTATGCTTTGTCCCAGGTAATTAAAAGGACTCCAAGTGTATTGAGTCATAGTGTTTGAAGATGCAACAAGGTTTACAGAGTCGCCTTCGCAAAAATAGAGATCACCAAAAATATCTATGTCTGCAATTGTATCAGGCATGTAAACTTCAAAAGGATCGGCTACACCAGTACAGTTGTTGGTATCTGTAATTGTTAAGTAGTATTCTCCAGGGCTGGTGACTAAGTAAATAGAATCAGTATCGTTTTCAGGCATCCATAAATATTGGTCGTAACCTGAAGGGGCTATCAGCTCTAATGTATCACCGTAACAAATTACTGAATCTCCCAAATAACTAATATCAGTGTTAACCTCAACTACAGAGACTAAAAGTGAGTCGGAAACAGCATCGCATCCCGTTGAGTCAATAATGCTTAGAATATAAGTCCCGGGTTCGGATACAATTATTGTATCTGTTGTATCGCCTGTTGGAAACCAGAGATAGCTGTTCATTCCTGGTGTACCTGATAGGGTTATTGAGTCGTCATCACAAAGCAATTTGTTTTGATGTATATCGGCCACGGGGTTTGACGGTAACACTTCAATGCTTGCATATGTTACAATACCGCAAGAAGTGATTTTACAGGTGTATATCCCTGCAGAATATACCGTTTGAGAGAGTCCGCTTCCTGATAGTGGAGATTGCCATTCAATTAAACTGCTATCGTTAGAGCTTACTGAAATAGTTACAGAATCGCCATCACAGAGATAGAGGTCTCCATTTGCGAGTAATTGTGGTGTTGAATATTGCGTGAGGAGTACGGTATTAGTAACTAAAGCACAACTATCGCTATCGTTAACAACACAAAAGTATTGACCAGCTTCTGTTGCATAAATGTTGGAATCTCCTAGTATTTGTCCATTTGGACCTTCCCAATAAAAGTCTGTTCCACCACCGTTGACCTCTAATAATACCGAGTCGTTTGGACAGATTAATGTGGATGTTGTAGTTATTGTTGGTTGTGGTTTAGTAAATACTTCAATTGCATCATAAGAACTCCAATAATCGGAGCAACCAAATGAATTGGTATCAGCCACTGCTGATGCTGCTGTATAAACACCTGGTGAATAAATGGTAACGGTATCTGTTGTTAAACCCAGAACGTTATTTCCAAACCATGTATAGTTTGGAGCACCAGTAGCAATTAGTATTGCGCTATCTCCAGGACATATGTATTCACTTCCGATTATGGTTGTTGTAAACTGGGGAATATTTGGAGAAGGATCTACCTGAATATATACTTCATGAGTTAAATAATGTGTGTCGGCATCACAATTATTAGATCTAATAACCCAATTATTGCACAATAACCCAATTAGTAGACAATAACCCAAAATACTAAACCAAAACCCAATTATTGGACCAAAAACCCAAATCATTAAATTAATAACCCTAAAGGAACATGATTTTCGGAATGATGTCGTATAGGCAGCAGTAGCAAGAATTGGCGGTCATAACTTCTCGCATGCGTCTGCCAGGCACCTTGGGAACTACATGTGCACGAAGGCCACGGAGTCGCAGTTGGCTCCAGCAAACGAGGCCTTGGCAGAGATTGCCGGCTCCATGCTCAACATCACTTGTTATGAGGAAGTGCCCGAACCTACATGAC